>CALUVJ010000115.1 GCA_944324195.1 Candidatus Gastranaerophilales bacterium | reverse complement strand
CCCATCGGAGTTACTCTTTTTGCATATTCTGTCGACATTAATTCACCTCATCTATTCTAATGATGTACTATATAAAAAATTTGTTATTTTTGTTCTACTTTTATTTCGGACATAATTATCCCATATACTAGCATGTTATTTCATCGTACAACATCAAAATGGTGAGTCAAGTTAACAAGGGTATAATGTACAATTTTTCAAGTGGTTTGTTTACAAAAATTTACATTAAAATAAAAAATACCTAATCATACATTAATACAATAACAATATCATTATCCGGATTTGATGCAATCTCCAAATATTCCTCAGGCATCTTATCCAAATGTGTAGTATAAAAATCATTTATTTTTGCTTCGCTGATCAGAAATTCATTCCATTCATAGTCATCTCTTAATACAGCATTATTAAAATCATTTTTATCTAAAATTCTTGCAGACAAAAATTCTTTATATGCATCAGCCATTTCAGGATCAATTTCTCTTAGACGTTCCATTGATAAAACTTCATCACCCAATTCTTCCTTGATATTATCAATTCTTTGTACATATTCATTATCATCTACTCCTAATATCTTTTTCAAATTATCTGATATTAATGTTCTCAATTTATGCATTTTAGTGCCATCCGGAACATTCATTCCTGTATTTATTAAGTCATTTTCGTTATAGTAACTTTGAATTAATTCTTTACGATTTTTTTCTAATGATGAAATGTCAGAACCTGCACCAACATATTGCTTATTATTACTAACTTTTAATATTAACCCGCTTCCAAGCCCGTAATTATAACTGTTATTTACAAAAGATTTGCTTGTTGCATCGACGTAGCAAGCACAAACAATACGCTCACTTAAATTACCGTTTCCGGCTAACATAAATTTTGCAATGTTTTGCATTAAACTTGCGTCTTTCCTTGAAGATACATTTTCAGGAGTATGTAAGTACCCGCAAAAGTTCTCTATCTCAGAACGATTAACAACTCTCACGTGATATATTTTCCCATTTTTATTAACTTCAACCGACCTTGCCTTTGCATGATAAGAGCTTTTCGGTGTTTGCGGCATCATAAAATCATGTGATTTATATTCTTTGATTTTATTGGCCAGCATTTTATCCAGATATCTGGTTAATCCATCACGTTCATGTAAAGAATAAACCATTTTAGCGAGTTCAAATGTGTTTCCGTCCTTTAGCAAAAATGCTGCATTATCAAAAAATTCTCTTCTGTTATTTGTGATAATTTTTTGATTATTATTAAGTTCATACTTTACAGTATTTTTTGTAGTTTTCATGAAATCGGAAATCAAATTAGAACAACAAATAACATTTGCAATCTTTTCAGAATCATATTTACTAAATCCAAAACGCTGCGCAATATCCACTGTTTTTCTTGATAAATTAAGCAGATTATCATCAGTATCTTTCAAAATAACAGACATAATAACAATGATTTTATCCTTTTCGCTCAAAAGATTAAAATTTTGTGAAGCGGATATTTGCCTTAGTTGTCTTAATGTTTCCCCCGAAATTTCTTTTCCGTCATTAAAGATTTCGGGCATTAAAGAGGTTATTTTTGCTACATCATCGTGTTCAGCTTTGCCGGATGCTAAATTCAAAAGATTATTTTTAAATTCTGTAATTTTAGCGGGTTCTAAAGCTGTTGTATTTATATGCTCAATTTCATTTAACTTTAAAACTGTGTTGATAAATTCTTCTGAAGTTGTAGGAACTGCCGGATAAACACCTGAAAGCAAGTTCGAGGATAAAGGTTTATCTCTCTGCGTGTAAATCCAATTTCTTAAAATATCTCTTTCTTGTTGCGATAAATCTTCAATCTGTTTATTAGCAAAACTTAACGGTATACCAAAATAATAGTTTTTCAGGTTCCCATCATTCTCAAGAATATCCGAAACTACACTCATATCACCCGTTCTAAATTTCTGTATTACATTACTGATGAAACTCTTGTCTGCATAATTCAGTAGTTCTGCAATTGGCCATAAAGCATCTGAAATATACTTATTGTTTTGTATATCGGGATTATTTACAAATCCTTCAAAAATTTTTAATGATTCCGGATTATTTATAAAAAGCAGGCCTTTTTTTGCTGCAAGCTGCAATGACTGATTATTAGCTAAAGCTTCATTTGAAATAACAAGATCTAAAAAAGTCAAATAAACTTGTTTTTGTTGCGCAGAAAAATCATCTCTTGATACTTTTTCCAAAAGATCCTGACAAATTGGATTTGACTTTAATTCAAGTTTGGAATTTAACTTTTCCAAGATTTGCTCAACTGTCATATTAGCAGGTCTTTTATAAGGTAATTTTGTATTTTGCATATCCGGATTCAATAAACGCAGATTCATCTCTTCCATTAATTTGTCAAAACCGGCCTGCTTCATATCAGGGACAGGTTTATTATTTGCAAAGCATTCTTTTTCATAGTTCTTGTAATATTGATACAAATTCAATAAGTCATCATCACTCAAATTCTTGCAGTTTGTAACCAGAGAGGAAAACTCATCTATACCTTTTATTCTGTTAAATGCAACACCAACACTCTTCATTCCGCCGCCGATTACAGGAGACATTATCGCACCGCCGACAAAACCTTCTGCGGCTGCATTTAATACTTCATTTACCCCGCCGCCATCGTATGCTGTTCTGAAGGCATTATCTACTGCGCCGCCTACTGCTCCGTCTGTTGCCATCTCGGCTGCCTGCGCTGCCGCACGTTTTACTACATTTCCGCCAATATATTCATACCCGGTCGGATTTAATAACGCGGTCTCAACACTCTTTTT
>CALUVJ010000114.1 GCA_944324195.1 Candidatus Gastranaerophilales bacterium | reverse complement strand
TTACCACATCCTACATTTTCAAAACAGTGTGTTACAGTTTTGTTCTTTTATTAAAAACCAGCACCCATCCCAACCTTCCCTCATTAGGGAAGGAGAACTCCAAGCTTGGCGTCATTGCGAGAAAATCTTCGATTTTCGCGGCAATCCAGTAGGATGCGGTAACTTAAAGATTTACCGCATCCTACATTTTCAAAACAGTGTGTTACAGTTTTGTTCTTTTATTAAAAACCAGCACCCATCCCAACCTTGTCTTGGATTATTCGGGGTGTCGGAAAGTTCCCAGCTTTCCGACACCTTACGGGTTACGCTCCGCTTCACCCTACCGAAAATCCGCTCCCTCATTAGGGAAGGAGAACTCCAAGCTTGGCGTCATTGCGAGAAAATCTTCGATTTTCGCGGCAGTCCAATGGATTGCTTCGTCGCTTTCGCTCCTCGCAATGACGCCGAACTTGTAGCAACTTGATTGTTTGTAGGATGCTGAAACAAATTCGGCATGACAAAAGGTTATTTTTTAGTATTAAAATAACTTTTTATAACCTCAAAAATAAATTTCAAATCCTCTTTATCGCATTTATCCAATAGTTTCTCTATATCACTGCGGTAATATTTTTGAGGTTCGTATTCGCAAAAATCGAAAAGTTCTCTCTCTGTTGTCGCAAGAGCCTGCGCAATTTTCTCCAAGGTTTCCGCAGTCATAAAACGTTTCCCGCGCTCAATATTGCTAAGATTAGGGGTATCCATATTTATACGCTCCGCAAGTTCCTCCTGCGAAAGTCCAAGCTCTTTCCTTCGAGCTTTGATTCTTGCTCCTAATTTTTCTTTTAACGTTTGCATATTAACCCCTTTAATATAAATCTTACTTTCATAATTAATTGAAAATAAGTTGCTAATATGCTATATGCATGCTATTAATTTAGTAATATATGCTAATAAAATAAAAGGAAGTAATTATGGGAATATTGAAAGATATTGTTCAGGATATTTTTTCTGTCAAAAACAGTTACGTAGGTGGGTTTAAATATAAAATCGTAAAGATTTTTGGTTTTAAGTGTTCAAAATCTATCGGATATAAGCCGGAAGGGCAGAATAATAATATTTACATTGTTGAAAACTCTGTTAAAAAAGTAGTAAAAAAGCGAGTTGTAGGGCTTGATATCGGTATAAAAGGCAATAATAATAAAATAATAATTAATGCTCCGTATAATTTTAATAATTGTTTTATACGAATTGAAGGAAATGATACAATTATTACTATCGGAGAATCTACGACATTAAATAATACTTATTTGCGTGCCGTTAATAATACTCAAATTAATATTGGTAAAAATACAACTATTGGCGGCGGGAAAATTCATTGTGTATCCCAAAATTCTAAAATAAATATTGGTGAGGATTGCATGTTTTCATGGGATATACACATTATGAGCGGGGATTATCATATAATTACTTCTCCTGACGATGAAAAAATTATAAATAAAGGCTACTTTTGTAATATAGGAAACCACGTTTGGCTCGGATGCGGTACGACTGTTTGTAAAAATGTTGAAATTGCTGAAAATTGTATCGTAGGTACTCATTCTGTTGTTACAAAGAGCTGCAATGAAAAAAATTCCATGCTTGCCGGGAATCCTGCAAAAATTATGAAAAAAAATATCGAGTGGCAAAGACAACCTGATTATTAATTTTCTAACCTTTTCTGCTCGCTTTTTATAAACTCGCAGTCAGCTTCCAGCCGCTTATCTTCCATTGCATTAATAAGCTCTTCAATATCTTTAATCTGTCCGAGCTCAAATCCGACTTCCGCATAAAGCACGCAATCATTGCAAAGCCTGTAGTTTCCGTACTGAACGGAGCCGGCAAGAGCTTTTGTTCCGCCGCACGCGTCACAGATAAAAAATTCGTTCTCGCAATCCGGATTTTCTTCTATATCATCAAGCCGCATCTGTTCAACAACCAGCTGCATTTCTTTTACAACTTCTTCTCTATTTTTCATTTTACGAGCTCCTGCATTTCTTTTATCGCCTGTTCAAGTCCGACAAAAACAGAACGTGCAATGATTGAATGCCCGATATTTAATTCCACAAGATTAGGGATTTCATGCATTCTTCCTACGTTTTGGTAATTAAGGCCATGGCCTGCGTTGACTTTCAAACCAAAATTTTGAGCAAACAATGCTGCGCCTTTTAAATCATCAAAAGCCCTCTGTTCATCTGCCGTTCCAAAAGCTTCCGAATACCTGCCCGTATGAAGCTCTATAAAAGGTGCTCCCGTTTTTGAGACTGCTGAAATTTGGTCTATATCAGGATCAATAAAGAAACTTACTTCAATTTTCTTTTCAATAAGCGGTTTTACAAAATCTATTGCTCTGTTTAATTGTCCTGCAACATCAAGCCCGCCTTCTGTTGTAAGTTCCTGTCTTTTTTCCGGCACAATACATACTGCATGCGGTCTTATGCGGAGTGCAATTTCCTGCATCTCATCAGTCATTGCCATTTCTAAATTTAATCTAACTCTCGGAAGCATTCTTATTGCTTCAACATCCGCATCTTTAATATGCCTTCGATCCTCTCTCAAGTGTGTAGTGATTGATTCCACTTTACAGTCCTTGCAAATTCTCGCAGCGGCAAGAACATCCGGCTCATTTCCGTCTCTTGCGTTTCTTAATGTCGCAACATGATCTATATTTACACCTAATAACATTTCTATTTGCTCCTTAAATCTTTTATTTTATTAATTTTCAAAAGCGCCGTATATGTAGGCAAAATTGTAATATCATTATCTGCCGATTTGGAAATATATTCAATAGCTTTTTCTATATCCGGAATTATTTTTATTTGTTTTTCCGGAACCTCAGCATATTTAAGTCTCAAAGCCATGTCATTTGCTCT
>CALUVJ010000113.1 GCA_944324195.1 Candidatus Gastranaerophilales bacterium | reverse complement strand
CCAGTCAGTAGCAAGGTCCGCAGAGGGTGACTGGGAAAAACAAAATAAACGTGGAATGACAACCTATGTCACCCGACGGGTCAAAATTAAAGCGCCCAGTGCAGCCAGTCAGTAGCAAGGTCCGCAGAGGGTGACCGGGAAAAACAAAATAAACGTGGAATGACAACCTATGTCACCCGACAAGTCATAGTTAAAAAAGAGAAAAAGATGAAAACACCATTAATAATAGAACAACATTTTCATGGCGCTTACGGCGTTGATTTCAACAAATCCGGTGTAAGTGAGATTATAGAGTTAACAAAGAAATTACGCAGAATTGGTATTGGAAAAATATTTCCAACACTGGTAACAGATTCCGTTCAAAATATAAGACGCCAAATCGACGTAATAAAAGAAGCTGCAAAGCACACTGAAAACATTGCCGGTATTCACCTTGAAGGAATTTTTATTAATCCCGAAAAAAAAGGAATTCATAATCCTAAACACTTTTTACCGTTAACTGTTGATAATTATAAACTTATTGAAGATGATTTTATTAAAATAGTAACCCTTGCACCGGAGTTGGATGAAGGTTTAATTGATTACTTGAAAGAAAAAGGGGTAAAAGTTCAGGCAGGACATTGCACGGGATTTGGAGATGTCGACGGTGTTACCCATACATTTAACGCTATGAGCGGTATAACCCACAGGGGAAGTTCAACTGCTCTTTCCGCGCTAATTAATGACAATATTTATACAGAAATTATAGGAGACGGTATTCATGTAAGCGACGATGCTTTAAAGTTATTTTTTAAGGCAAAGCCTGTTGAAAAAATTATTCTGATAAGTGATGCACTGCCAATAACATACAGTAATATCAAAGAAACAACATTTGCCGATTCAAAAATATATTATAACGGCGACAAGGCAACTTCAGAATCCGGTACAATAGCGGGAAGTACCAAATTATTACCGGAAATAATACAAATACTGGGTAAAAAAGGCATGTTTAATCCCAAATTTATAGAAAATACTTACCGATATCACAATATTGAACCGGAAGGCGAAATTGAATGGGATGAAAATTTTAACATACATATAGATTGAAATTCTATCCGCCGATTTTTATATAAGCTTTAAAAATCTTATTAGCAACAGTATCGTCAAAAGCTTGTTGAATATCGTCCAATGAATAAACAGTGGTAAGATTTTTAACATTAACTTTGTGTGAAGTTAAAAGTTCATAAGAATCTTTCAAATCCGCCGGAGCAGGGGAATAGCTTCCCAACACCGTTAATTCTTTATAATAAATTTCATTATTCGGATAACCGTTACTAAGGGGTGTGCTTGAAAACACAAGAATTTTTCCGCCCATTCTTACTGCTTTTAATGCAATATCAATAGCTTTATCAGCACCGGAGGTCATAAACACGGAATCTACACCATAATTTTGCGTAAGTGAATTTATAATTTCGCCAAACTCATCAGGATTTTTTGAGTTAAATGCATCTATTCCCATACTTTTTGCAAGGTTTATTCTTTCCGGAATCAAATCGCATCCGTAAACTTTATATCCCAAAGCTTTTAAAGCTTCGCTCATCAAAAGCCCGATAGAACCTAAGCCAACCACAAGAGCAGTGTCACCTTGAGATAGATTACATCTTTTTATAGCCCTCAGGCAGCATCCCAATGGTTCGTAAAACGAAATTTCTTCATCTGAAATATCTTTAGGAACAAGATATGCGACATTTTTTAAATGTTCTTCTGACACAAATACTTTTTGGCTAAATCCTCCGGGGAAAATATTTGTTTGTTTAAAATGTTCACACATGGAAACATTACCATGCCTGCAATACTTACACACACCGCAAGGTATATGATGAGAAGTTACGATTTTATCACCGGGTTTAAAATTTGTATCAGTATCAGCTTCTTGTATAATTGCAACAATTTCGTGCCCCAGAACTGCCCCGTCGTGTACAATATGATGTTTAAATTTAACAATATCCGATCCGCAAAGCCCGCAGCCGAGAACTTTAACAATAGCTCCCTTCCTGCCGTTAAGGTTTATATCATCCAGCTCATTTACAACTATTTTGTTTTGATATACTTGTGCTGCTTTCATTTTTTTGCCTGAAATTAAAAATCGGGATGACAAGATTCGAACTTGCGACCCCCGCGACCCGAACACGGTGCGCTACCAAACTGCGCTACATCCCGATATAAATTATTCAATTGTCATTTTTTGGGAAGCGCAGTTTGGTTTATTTTCTAAACGGCTCGTTCAAGACCTTGTCTCTCAACTCGCCTGCCCCATTGCCAACGTGCCACCGGCACCTTGTCAACGGGAGACCCTGCTACATCCCGATATAATAATTATAAACCGCCAAGAACAGAAATCAAGTTTTAAATAAATATAGATAATTGGTGAAGGGTGAAGTGTGAGGGGTAAATGGATTGGGCTAGTGATTAGTGAATAGTGAATAGAATTGTAGGTCAGGTTTTACCTGACAATAACCAGTTCAACGTCATTGCGAGGGTAAATGAATTGGGTTGGTAAGTGGAACTACAAGCTTAATGTCATTGCGAGGAGCGAAAGCGACGAAGCAATCCAGCCACCCCTCACCCCTACCCCCTCTCCCACAAGGGGCGAGGGGAAAGAGCGAAACAATGTCACACGATAAGTCAAAGTTAAAAAAAGATTTTCTCGCAGTGACTGGGGGAGCAGTCGTGAAGCGTGAGAGGTAAATGGATTGGGCTAGTGATTAGTGAGTAGTGAATAGAATTGTAGGTCAGGTTTTACCTGACAATAACTAGTTCAACGTCATTGCGGGGGTAAATGGATTGGATTGGTAAGTGAGACTACAAGTTTGATGTCATTGCTGTACATGTCAAGTAATTAGTTACATTTTACTTAGAATAAAAAAGGAGTAATTACGATGACATC
>CALUVJ010000112.1 GCA_944324195.1 Candidatus Gastranaerophilales bacterium | reverse complement strand
AATTAACAAAACGGGTAATAGATTTTTACAAAACACAGTCAGATAATTTTTTAGAGTAATGAGAAAAGAAAGGATGGGTATTTATGAAAAATCTATTTAAAATATTTTTTGTTTTAATTAATATTCTTACGCTATGCCAATGTTCAGCTTTTGCACAGGTTGATAAAATCAAGTTTGACAAACAAACATATAATCTTTCTAATCCGGACAGCAAAACAAAAAATTACGATTACCTGCTAAAAGACGAAAATGCCGGAAACTGGCACTCAAAAATCACCCTGACAAACTTCCCGGATTTAACAAACCCGACAGACGCATCCGCTCAATACGCACATGAAATTCAAGAAAAAACAAAAGGCGCATCCGTTCTTTTATATCCTGATGCAGCAATTGTCGGATTTTTAACCTACCCTGAAAACAAAGAATATTATGAATACAACACTGCTGTTTACCAGCCGGCAAAAACAAAAGGGCTTGACAGATTTTCTTATGCAAAACGTTTTTACGCTTCAGAACTCGGCGGGATAGAAGAGGCACGCAAAAAAGCAATCGAATTTGCAGAAAAAAACAACAAAAAATATATGGAAATGGTAAATAAAGAAGCCCCGAAATATAAAGTTGATTAATAGCTTATTTTCTTCGGATAATCTTTAGGGATTTTCTACCCGTTATATTGTATTAGTGCGGTGCACATAGAATGAGGCACGCTGTTTCCTACCGTTCCTTCACAGCCTGAATACAATAACTCTTCAGTTCCATCCCATAAATACTTAGTAGGCTCAAAACCTTTATCCTCATGATACTTCCATGCCGATTGACCAGTGCAAGGATTGAATGCAAAAGAAAATCTGCATATCCCGTTCGCCTGTTCACGCGTCTTTTTCATGCATTTTGCGGCATTAGAAGGATAAAAATACCAATCTCTGCTCCACCCTGAAGATACCGTTGCTAAAGCACTGCCATCTGCAAAATATACAATGAAAGTTCCGTTAGATAATGTTTCAGACTTAATATCATTTAAATATGGCATCAAATATTTGTTAAACCATTTTTCAAATTCGGAAGATCCTACTATAGGATTTCCTTCATCATCAATTTGTGCACCCGCCAAGTCTTGATACCATTCTCTTTTGTCTCCGTTATCAACTTCAGAAAGCATAACAGCCTGATTCATTGTTGAATAAAACTTTTTCAATCTTGCTTCTACAACGCTGTTTCTATGATTTTGAATTAAAGCGGGCATTGTCATAGCTGCGACAACCCCGATAATGCCTAATGTTATCAAGACTTCTGCCAGCGTAAACGCGCATTTTTTGAAAAGTGAATAAGAGAATAGGTTAATAGGTGAATAAGTTCGTTTCAGGGAGTTAATGTCATGCTGAACGGCAGATTGACCTCTATGTTTCAGCATCTGATAAGATCCCGAAACAAGTTCGGGATGACGATAGTTTACTCTCTCACTAATCACGGAGGGCAGGTGTGGGTAACAATCAGAAGAACAGAAATGCAGAGGGCAAGAGGGCAGGCTTATTTCAGAAGCTATTTTAGTGCGCAGCAACGATAATAGCTTGACATCCTGACATCCGTTCCTCAGTCTGCCAAAAAGCCTGCTTTCTAAATAAACACTTTCTCTTAATCCATCTTCCGAAAGAGGGAAAATTTTTATAATACTTCCTACTGACTTAGTGCCATAGAATCCTAATCTCTTCTTTTTCATTGTTTATCCTCTAAAAATTTTGTTTATTATCTAAGTTAATAGTTTATAAACCTATTTTATATTATTATAAACTATTGTTAAGTTCAGGTCAAGACCATAAAATTTGGTTATGGAAAATAAAGAATTTCTCAAAAAAATTGGACTTAAACTAAAAGTAATCAGATCTCTTAGAGGAATGTCGCAGGATGACATAGTTAATAAACTTGATATTGACAAAAGCTATTACAGCAAAGTTGAACGCGGATTGACAAATCCTACGTTGTTATACATGAAAAATCTTGCAGAAATTCTTGATGTCAAACTTGAAGATATTATCAATGTAAATATCGATTTTAATATGTAAAAAGGGAAAAAATGTTTCGCAATACTTTAACTTTCAAATTCGGCAAAATGGTAGGTATATTTTATTTATTCTGCATATCTGCAAGTATTTTAACAATAACTGCCGAAAAAATATATCATTTAATTTTCAAACACAACAACATCTTCTTACGGATTATTTTTTGCCGTGGTACTGCTTTTGAATGCTTTTGTAATATTTGTTGCAAATTTTTTTATTGCAGAAATCATTTTATTTATAATTGACTGTTTCAAAATAAAATCTATAATACAGATACCGAAAATTGAAACGACCAAAATTAAAACAATATTTGATTATTGTCTTTTCACCCTTTCGTTATTAGTACCGGCCTGCTACATCATTGCAATTGTTCCAAATCTAAAATAGATTAGGTTTTGTAAAGATTATTTTAATATTACCCAATTAGATGTGTTTATGATACAATATTATCAAGTAATACAGTAAACCAAATGAGCTGGGGAGAGAATATGAGTAATCAGCAAAATATGTTCGCGGACGGGAAAATCGTTCCTGTAAATATTAGAGAAGAAATGAAGCGTTCTTACATCGATTATGCAATGAGTGTAATTGTCGGACGTGCGCTTCCGGATGTAAGAGACGGTTTGAAACCTGTTCACAGACGTATTTTGTATGCTATGAATGAACTCGGCATGACACCCGACAAACCGTTCAAGAAATGTGCGCGTATTGTCGGCGAAGTTCTCGGTAAATACCACCCTCATGGCGATACTGCTGTTTATGAAGCATTAGTTCGTATGGCTCAAGACTTCTCAACCCGCTACTTAACTGTTGACGGACACGGGAACTTCGGTTCAGTTGACGGCGACGGAGCTGCTGCTATGCGTTATACAGAAGCCAGAATGCACAAAATTACACAATCCATGCTTGCTGACATTGATTGCGAAACTGTTGAATTTGA
>CALUVJ010000111.1 GCA_944324195.1 Candidatus Gastranaerophilales bacterium | reverse complement strand
TACCTCTCACGCTTCACGACTGCTCCCCCAGTCACTGCGAGAAAATCTTTGATTTTCGCGGCAGTCCATTTTTATTCGGTTGTCAAATTTGTTTTGGATTGCTTCGCTGCGCTCGCAATGACATCAAACTTGTAGTCTCACTTACCAACCCAATTCATTTACCCCCGCAATGACGTTGAACCGGTTATGGTCAGGTAAAACCTGACCTACAATTCTATTCACTATTCACTAATCACTAGTCACTAGTCCAATACATTTACCCCCCCCCTCTCGCTAATTATAACTTTGCACTAATCCCTGAACAATCAACGCCCAGCCGTCTACCGCAATAAATATTAATAACTTAAACGGCAAAGAGATAATTGTCGGTGATAACATAAACATACCCAGTGCAAGAAGTATGTTTGCAACAACAAGGTCGAGAACTATGAAAGGAACAAAGACAATAAAACCAATCTCAAACGCTGTCTTTAACTCACTTAGTATATATGCCGGTGCAACCTCCCACAATGTAATATCTTCCGGACTTTTTGGCGGAGTCTTGCGCTTTAATTCCACAAAGAATGCCAAATCAGTCTCCCTTGTCTGCTTCATCATAAATTCTTTCAACGGTTTAGAGCCTTCATTAATTGCTTCAATTAAATTTTGATTCTTCTGATATGGAACAGAGCCCCGCTCATACATCTGCTCAAAAACATTTCCCATTGTATAAAAAGTTAATATCATGCATAAACCGATAGTTACAATTGCCGGCGGCACTTGGACACCCATTGCGGTTTTTAAGAGTGAAAATACTATTGTAAATCTTAAAAAACATGTCATACAACAAAATACAAACGGCAAGAGTGAAAATAACGTCATTACCGTTAACATTTGCAAAACCGGATTCATATCTTGTATAACTGATTCCATTTTTTAACCTTTCTTTATCATTGCCGCCCGTGATAAATTTTTTTTCGCTTCACCCCTGCATTTTAGAAGCCAAACTTCTTATAACAGAAGTGTATGGTGTATCACTCTGCTTTGTCAGCATACTTGAATTTATTCCTATATTTGACCTGTCCATATATTTTGACCTTGGAAGATTTGCCATTGTTTCCTGAAAACTGGCATGCGTATTGTTTTCCGTATTTTTAATCTCAGGTTTTAATCCCGAATAAATCTCAGTTTTAACTTCAGTATCGTCAAGCTTTGATATTAAATTCGTTTTACCGACATCACCGGCAATCAAAAACTTTTCCTTGCCGGCAGATACTATATAAAGAGTTTTTCTGGGACCAATGGTTAATGTATCCATAACTTTTAAATATTTGGATTTGTTGCCGCAAGAAAACGTTCCGGTTTTTTTAAATATCAAAAGCGCAATAGTAATAATCCCGACCATTGCAAACGTATATACCATAAAATTTGCTAAATATCCCATATCTTTATCCCCGATTTATTTTTTATTTAATGTTTTTTATCCGATTGTCAAGCCGGATTTTCTACTTCAAAATCACTGTAATCAAAATCTTCCGTTTGAGAATCGTTTTGTCCGGCTTCTGATTGTTCACTGGAATTTTCACCCTCCGGTGCGGACGATGAGTCATTTACCTTTTCTATTCTTACTCCGAATCTGTCATTAATTATTACAAGTTCTCCGGATGCAATGATTTTTCCGCCGACTTTCAAAGAAACTTTATTATCATATACGGAACACAAGTCAACAATTAACCCTTCTTCAATACTTTTCAGCTCGCCTAAAGTTACTTTTACTTTATCAAATTCCGCGCTCATATCGACTTGAATGCTGTCCCATAAATTATTACTTGTATTGTTTTCCATATTATCTCCTCCGCTGGTGTCATATGGTTCTATAATTTTTACATTAGGTTTTACTTGAAACTTTTGTACAATGTTGTTGCAAATTAATGTCATTTCAGATGAATTACTGTTCTCAAAAACAACAATATCGCCGACATCAAGTTTTTTTATATCTGATACCGGAAAAGTCGTCGTACCGAGCAAGAAGTTTACTTCCGCCAAACTGTTAATAAAATCGTCATCCGTAAACCTTGGCTCAGAAGGTTCTGCTTCTTTAGGAATAAGAATTTCTCTCGGTACGGAAATAATAAATTTTGCAGCAGTATCTGAAACCTCGCTCTTAATAAAATATGTTAAATGTAAAATTTCACTGTATCTTCGATGAGCTTCAATTTCAAAATTCGGAGCTAAAGCTTCATACAAAGAATCATTAAAAGCAGTAATTATCCTTGCTTCCAGCTCGGTAACTTCCGTTAAATCAAATCTGCGATTATTTTTTCCGAGCACTTTATCCAAAATTACATTAATAGCTTCTTGTGAAATTCTTATATAAACATCATTTTTTGCATTAATCTTTATTTTGGTTACAAAAAAAGTTTCATTTTGAGAAAGTACGTTCATATTTGTACTGATAGATATCAATTTATATTCAAATCCGTCAAAGAAAAATTCACTGCTGCAGCTCTTTACAACAGGTGTAAACACGGAATCGAACCATGTAAATTGTCTATAAAATTCATCGAAAAAAATAGAACTCATAATACCGGATACTTCCCCAAGAACAAAAGTGTTTTACTTACCAATGTTATTTATTCCCACGTATATCGTACATAATTTTTAACCAAAAGACATCAACTGTTTAGACGATGTTTCGGTAATCAGAGATTACCAAAACCTACGGGCTGGTGTCTCCTTCCCTTTTGAGGGAAGGAGACACCAGAACTGTTTTAAATCACTTTTCACTCTTCACCCTTCACGACTGCTTCCCCTGTCACTGCGAGAAAATCTTTTTTTAACTTTGACTTATTGTGTGACATTGTTTCGCTCTTTCCCCTCGCCCCTTGTGGGAGAGGGGTAGGGGTGAGGGGTGACTGGATTGCTTCGTCGCATTCGCTCCTCGCAATGACATAAAGTCACTTTTAAAGTTATTGTCGGGCAAGAATGCCCAACCTACAAATTACTTTAATCTCTATTC
>CALUVJ010000110.1 GCA_944324195.1 Candidatus Gastranaerophilales bacterium | reverse complement strand
ATTGCTTCGCTGCGCTCGCAATGACATCAAACTTGTAGTCTCACTTACCAATCCAATCCATTTACCCCCGCAATGACATAAAGTCACTTTTAAAGTTATTGTCGGGCAAGAATGCCCAACCTACAAATTACTTTAATCTCTATTCACTATTCACTAGTCACTAATCACTAGCCCAATCCATTTACCCTCCCCCCTTAATTATCACAATAATAACTTTCTGCTTTACATAATTTTTTTTTTTGAATACAATAGAGTAACACCTCACAATTGGGGGAGGAAATTACATTACCCGAAAGGAATATTAATTATGATTAGCAGTATTTCACCGGTGCTGACTAAGTTTGTCGGCTCCGCAAGACACACAAACCCTTTAAGAAAAAATTTGAAGTACAAATTTAACGCTAAATTGCGGGAATCTCATACAAATTTGTTTAATTTTACTAAAGATAACGTAATCAAAAATCTGAAAAAACAATAATTGAACTAATATTCGCCCCTTACTCTGGCAAATTTTGTATTAGCATAAAAATATTTCAATATTTGATATGCGTTGTATCCTCGCTTAGCAAGGTTATTGGCTCCGTATTGGCTCATTCCGACCCCGTGGCCATTCTTTTTAATACCGTCATCAAATGAAGGTACGGATTTCAAAAACGGCAAATCAGCAGACCATACCTGGCCGCCTGTTTTGGTTGTACCTCCGGCAGATGCTGAATAATAAGCGGGAACAATTTTCCCCTGACAAACCAGAACAATTCCTTCTGTCTCCTCAACAGCTTCATTGGTATTTAATTTTTCTGCGCTTGCACCGCCGTAAGCTTGATCTTCCGGAGTATCTTTTAAGTCATAACCGTATTTTGCCCGTTTGCCGCGATTTGCAATAGCATAACTTCTTGCGGCAATAGCCTGTGCTTTATGTGCTTCGTGTTCCCAGCTTGACGGCATTTCAGACGGAACAACTCCTTGAAGATACTCTTCAAGCGGAATGTCATTTATTACCGTCAGGCCTAAACCGTCATTAATTATTTTGAAATTCCCCCTGTACCATTTGCGCTTTACACTTAAAAAACCGCCTTCTTCCGGTTTGATGATAATTTTATCAGCCCGCATTTTATTCCACTGACCGTCAACCTTAATTGCAATTACATCACGATACGGCTTCATTTCGTATCCTTTCATTTTTTCCATTACAAAAATGAGCTTATTCGTGTCACAATTAATAATTTCTGCCTGCGTGGAAGCACCAATATAAGTTTTGCTGACTTCGGTTTGAAGTCCGATTTTAATTGCAAAACAAGGACAGCATAGTGTTATAAATGTTATAAAAAGTAATAAAGCTTTTCTCATCCCCATAAGAATATTATACAATATAAAATTTATTTCAGTATATTTTATCCTCGTTTTACAACAGTTGCAATAAGTTCGCCATAACTGTTTACACATCCGTTGGTTTCTTTTATTTCGTAACTTGCTTCACTGTCTGCATTTTTTTCTTTTTGTGCAAATGCTTCAGCACTTTCCAAATCTTTAAACTCTCCGGCCATTTCCGGCTCAAAGTATGATGGTTTGTCAATATAAACCTGGTACATATTATTACCTCCTATTTTAACTATACTTTAAAGCTAATAAAATTTTCAGTCAATAATTTTTTTGAATGTTCCAAAAGCCGAAGTATAAATTCCGTTTTCATTATTCAAAAAATCAATAAATTTATTAAAATCCATATACTCTGAAGGAGTATTGTCATATTCAATCCGAAATTTTCCGTCTGTCGGGCTGATAAGGCAGGAAACGCCGCTGACTCCGTCTTTAACATCCGCATAAGTAAAAAGTGTTTCTTTCTGCGAAATCATCGCTTTTATGACTCCTGCCGCAAGAGAATTTTCGCCTGATGAAACCGCATGATACGGAATATTTAATTTCTTATACAGAGTAAAAAAGCTTACCGGATAATTATGCACCGATGCGGAAAATTGCGCCGGAGACACTTCTCCGGCTTCCTGATATTGGCCTATTATTGTATCAAGCCGCGTAAACTCCCCGTATTCGGAAGAAAAAACAAGTTCTTGAACTTTTTCATCAAAAATTTTTTCTGTCAGAAAAAGAGCAGCTTTATCAAGCAAACTAAGTTTTCTCCTTACAAGCGGCGATACAAAAGAAACATCAATTTCATTTTCGTTTTTAATATAACAAAAATCTTTTATATAAAAGTAGTTTTTCATGCTAAAATTATACAATAAATGAAGATAATTAAATATAATGCAATATGTAATTTGGGGTCTGATATAGAAGAAATTTTTGCAAAAGCTATCAAGGGTGAAGCCGGAAAGTTTGAGCAAAAAGGTTTTGCACGTCTTGGAATTGTTGATTGTCCTCTGCCGGAGATTCGTGAAAGTGATTATAATCTCAGATGTAACAGGCTGCTTCTTAAAGCACTCGAGCCTTTGTGCATTGAACAGCTTGACAGAGAAAAAACCGCAATTGTTGTCGCAACCTCGAATTCCGGTGTTGATGAGTATGAAATAAGCGGGAATCCAAAGCATTATCAAATAGGAAATCCGGCAGAATTTTTGCACAAACATTACGGATTTAAAAATTTCTACACTACGGTATCTACGGCTTGTTCTTCTGGCATAAAAGCATTTTCTATAGCTTATGAACTCTTAAATTCAGGACTTGCAGAAACTGTTATTGTTGCAGGTTGCGACACAATCTCCAAAGTTCCGGTATACGGATTTCATGCACTTGAGGTGCTTGGAAATGTTCCTTCAAATCCTTTCAGCCAAAACAGAAAATGGATTAATATCGGAGAAGGCGCAGCAGCTTTTATTGTTAAAAAGGAAGGTGAAGGTATTGAAGTTGCAGGAATAGGTGAAACGACTGACTTTTATCATTCTACAACTCCTGACCCGGATGCCGTAGAGCCTGAACGTGCAATAAAACTCGCTCTCGGAAATATAAAACCGGAAGATATTGATTATATTAATCTCCACGGAACGGGAACAGTTGCCAATGATTTAATGGAAGCACGGGCAATTTATAATGTTTTTAAAGATAAAGTGCCGGCAAGCTCTACAAAACCTCTTACCGGACATTGTCTGGGAGCTGCAGCAAGTATTGAAACTGCTCTTTGTTGTAAAATTATTCAGGCAAATATAAATAAAGTATACCCGCACGTATATGACGGAGAGTATGACAAAACTTTGCCGGTTATAAAACTTGCAGACAAAAATACATTGCAAAAAACTGTTAAAACTTGTTTATGTACGTCTTTTGGCTTTGGCGGTACAAATTGTGCAATTATTCTCAAAGGTTTTTAACTTTGACTTATCGGGTGACATCGGTTGTCATTTGTCATGCTGAACTCGTTTCAGCATCTTATTAGCTTGGTGTTCTACTTGATTTTTGGTAAGATCCCGAACCAAGTTCGGGATGACATTTTTAGCGTTTCTTGTCACGGCGAGAAAATCTTTTTTTAACTTTGACTTATTGTGTGACATTGTTTCGCTCTTTCCCCTCGCCCCTTGTGGGAGAGCGGATTTTCGGTAGGGCGGAGCGAAGCGAGCCCGTAAGGTGTCGGGAAGCT
>CALUVJ010000109.1 GCA_944324195.1 Candidatus Gastranaerophilales bacterium | reverse complement strand
TCACCTCTGCCGGGTACTCCGCCAGCTCCGTAGAGAAGTATCATTATCATTCTGACTGTCATTGCCGTTTCAGTAGCAAACTGAATTTCAGGTCGGGGATTCTCGCTCGTTCTCCGTATATCAATAGGAAAAGTCTCGGCGTACCCACCTTCGGGCTATTCATCAGAACTAATGTCCTTAGTGCCTGTCTATTCTATTTTCAAGGAACTGCGAAGGGGGAAATCCCTTGTCCGGAATTTAGTCCCTTCACTTATTCCCACTGAGAGAAGCTAAATGCACACCCTAAATCTCAAAAAAATTTGAAAAAAATTTTTTTGACCTTGAAAATTGCCCTAAAGCGCAAAAAAAGCCGCCTGCTTCTCCGTAGAGAAACAAGCGGCTAAAATAACCATCTATATTACCAAACAGACCGACTATTTCTAATTTATTGAAAGTGATCTCCTTTTTCCTTATAATGAAATCACACAGAGGAGGTGGCATAATGCAAATAGAAATTAAGATTGAGGACTCCTGCAAAGAACCTAAAGTGATTATATTGACGGCTTCAATGACTGAAGAAGTTAATTCTATCATAAAGAAGTTGTCGGAAGATGTTCCTCAGATAATAACCGGCATAAAAAACGAAAAAATTGAAGTATTGGAGCAATCAGATTTAATCAGAGTCTATGCAAGTTCAGGAAAAGTTTTTGCTGTCACTGACAACGGAGAATACACTCTACGCATTAGGCTGTACGAGATAGAGGAACGCTTGAACCCTCATCAATTTGTCCGTATTTCCAACTCGGAGATTATTAATCTGAAAAGAGTTGATAATTTCGATTTGAGCTTTACCGGAACTATTTGCGTGAAACTTTCAAATGGAACAACAACCTATGTATCCCGACGATATGTTGCTAAAATCAAAAAAATATTAGGAATATGAGGTGACGAAAATGAAAAAGAAAATATTCTATCGTGCTTTAATAGGTTTCCCTATTGGTATTTCCATCGGAAACTTAATTATGATTCTTATATCTCTCGGATGGGCTAACGGATATTACTCTCCTTGTGTACCTGATCTCATAACAGCAATGGGGAATGAAATAAATGCCGTCATTATTCAGACTGTTCTCTGTGGACTGTTAGGTTCAGGATTTAGTGTCAGTTCTGTAATTTGGGAAATAGAGGATTGGAGTATTGTAAAACAAACCGGAATTTATTTTCTGATTATCTCTGTAATAATGCTGCCTATTGCCTATTTTATGTACTGGATGGAACACAGCGTTACCGGATTTCTTAGTTACTTTGGTATATTCATTCTGATTTTTGCTGTAATTTGGATTGTCCAATTCATTATTGGAAAAAAGAATATAAAAAGAATGAATGAGAAGCTATCTGAAACAAGAAACACAGATTCTAACAACTAAATCTATCATAATTTTAAAACAAGAGCCTCCATACACTACGATAGGGAGGCTCTTGTTATAGGTATTGTACCTTGATCTTCTTCTTCTTTGCTTTGAAGAATTTACAGAGAACATCATCTACTGCGTCTGTATATCTGCCTTGTGCTATAAGAGCGTTTTTAAGGTCAATAAGAGATTGTATAATCTGCCAGCGTTCTTGTTCATCTAAATAAATATGGTAGTCTTTTTGTTTCATCTGCCACACCTCCTGACTACCATCACTATACAAAAAAGAAACTAAAATTTCAATTATGCCTCTCACAATAAAAAAGGACTCCAACTTTTTATGGTTGAAGTCCTGATCGTATTTATGGCTTTACTTCAAAGCCACTTATCATTATTTCATCTGTTGCAAAATACTTTTTGCTTTCAAGGTGTTGCAAAAATGTTGCAAAAACAATTTGACCATTTGGGTAATGTCCGCAAACCCGCATAAACACTTAGTTTTTCGGCACCTCATAACCCGTTCCGATCACTCCCACTCGTTGCCGAAATCCACAACTTAACGCTTTTTGTTTATAAACCGTGTGATGTAGTTTTCGTATTATTCTGATAATCCATATTATACTGCCTGTACGACGAGAATTTATCAATATCTTATCAGGTGCGATAAAACCGATGGTTGCGAGAAAAGAATAAGTGCAACCGGATTGGTTTTGCCAAATGTATTATAGCACAAAGCGATATGCCTTGCAATAACTTTTTGATTTTTTACACGCATATTTTTTGTTAATCGTGTAAAAATAGTTGTAATTTTTATCGATTAATGCTATACTATAATCACGCAAATAATAAAAAATGCGTGCAGAAAGTCGGTGAACTATTGAATAAACACGAAATAGCAATTGATGTTTTTAATAAAGTCGGAAGCATTGCGAAAACAGCAGACTTTGTTGCCGTCGGACTAAAAAACTATGATGTCGTTTCCCTTTGCAATCAAGGTTATATAGAGCGTATTCGCAATGGCTTTTACAAACTGCCTAACGCTGAAGAGCCAAAAGAAGAAGCTCTAATTTCTAAACTCCTGCCGCAAGGGATTGTTTGTGTAGAGTCTGCTCTATTTTATTATGGGTACAGTGACTTTGCTCCTCGTGAATGGACAGTTGCTGTCCCCCGTTCCTTTTCAAGAGCAATCAAAGCAATGCAGGAAGTCCCTATCAAAGCTTATTATGTTCAGAACGAGTTTTACCATTACGGTGCTACTGTAGGTGACTTTAATGGTGTTGAATTAAAAGTTTATGACCGAGAGCGAACAATCTGTGATTGCTTTAAGTATCGTTCAAAGCTTGATAGTGAAATATTCAACAAAGCAATCAACGCTTATGTAGCAGATCCGAAAAAGAATCTCGCAAATCTTTCTAAATACGCAAAGGATATGGGCGTTTATACAAAACTTATGAATGTAATGGAGGTGCTGCTCAATGGCTGATATTGCCGCATCCGTGCTTGCACGACTGAAAAATAAGGCTGCCGAAAGCGGAAGAAGCTATCAGCTTTGTTTGCAGCTCTTTTGTCAGGAAGAATTTTTGCGCCGTTTGGAAAAATCCAAATATGCGGAAAATCTCGTTCTTAAAGGTGGTCTGTTTATTTACTCTGTTACCGACTTTGACAGCAGAGTAACGGTAGATGTTGATTTTCTTCTTCGGAGAGTACCAAATACTCCAGAACAGCTAAAACCTGTACTGGAAGAAATCATATCCACGCCCACCGGCAATGATTTTATTACCTTTGAAATTAAAGATATTGCGCCCATTGCAGTTGCAAAGAAATACGCCGGTATCGGAGCTTCTATTGTGGCTCGTATTAAAAACACACGAACGCCGTTTAGTATAGACTTTGGTGTGGGTGATGTTATCGTGCCGAAACAGGAAAAGAGAAAAATCCCGACACAGCTTGACGACTTCGCTGCGCCGGTAGTAAATACATATTCTCTTGAAACGACGATTGCTGAGAAAATAGACGCAATCCTCAGTCTGATGGAATTTTCCAGCCGAATGAAGGATTATTATGACATTTACTATCTTGCTAATAAATTTGATTTTGACGGCAAGGTGCTCACCGAAGCACTGAAGAAAACTTTTGAAAATCGTGGACACACCTTTACGATTGAACAGTTTGAACAGGTTATGAGCTTTGCAGACGATTCTGCTATGCAGAAAAAGTGGAAAGCATTC
>CALUVJ010000108.1 GCA_944324195.1 Candidatus Gastranaerophilales bacterium | reverse complement strand
GCGGCGGTATAAGAGTGCATGGTGATGATGTGCCTGAGATTATGGCTTGTCGTGTGGGTGGTCCGTATACAATAAGAGGTTACAAAGTAAATGGTGTAGGTACCGGTACTGCATTTATAATGGGTTCTGCAGAACTTGCAACTCCAATACCGTTTGTTGACAGATTAAAAGTAAATTTCTTGCAAAACTTGAGGTTGACATTCTGGGTTGATGCAGGCCGCGTATTTGATCCGACAATATCAAGTGTATTATATGACAGACCTATTCAGGCAATTACAGCAGGTGTCGGTCTGAAGATAAATATGCCGGGTATCGGGCCGTTATCTGTAGATTACGGTTTCCCGCTTACAAATCCCGGACCGAACGGATCACCTAACGGCTACTTTACTTTTGGTGTAGGTGACATGATGTACTAAATAGTGTATAATGTAATAAGTAACAGGAGGGTTTATGAAGAAGTTTAAATTGGGAATTATAGTATTATTGATGGCAGCATTTACTGGTATTGCAAATGCAGGCGGTGTTGGGTATATAGATTATGCTAAAGTCATTGATAATTATGATTATGCAAAACAGGTTACAAAAGAAGTTGATGCAAAGGGATTGGAAATGCAGCAATTTCTTGTAGATAAAGAAAAAGAGTACAAGTCTCTGGATACTCCTTTAAAAAAACAAACATTTGAAGAAAAAGTAGCGCAAGAATTTAAGGCCAAAGAAGCTGCGTATGTTTCTTTAAAAACAAAAAGAGAACAGGAAGTATTTACAAAGATTAAAGAAGCGGCAAAGGCAGTAATGGTTGAACAAAAACTTGATGCTGTTATGGATATACGCGGAGTGTTTGTAGGCGGAGTTGATATAACAGACAGTGTTATAGCAAAACTGAAAGGTGCAAAGAAATAATGAATTTTACGGACCTGATTGAAAAGAAGAAACAGGGGAAAAAACATACAAAAGATGAAATTAACTATATAGTATCATCTTTTATGTCAGGAACTGTTTCGGAAGCTCAGGTTGCAGCATGGCTTACCGCAGTCTGTTTTAAAGGAATGGGAATTGAAGAGACTGCTTATTTAACCGAAGCACTTGGCAGGTCCGGTAAAATTATTGACTTTGGTGAATTAAACGGAAAAATCGTAGATAAACATTCAACAGGCGGTGTTGGAGATAAAGTAACAATTACTCTAATTCCGCTTTTAGCTGCAGCCGGAGTCCCGATTGCAAAGCTTGCGGACAGAGGTTTAGGGTTTGCAGCCGGTACCGTCGACAAATTGGAATCAATTCCTAATCTTAATACAAATTTATCAACGCAGGCAATTGTTAATCAAGTAAAGAATATAAATGCAGTAATCGCATCTCAATCTGATGATTTGGCACCTGCAGATAAAAAGCTTTATTTATTAAGAAATGAAATTTCTGCGATAAATTTTGATGCTTTGTTGGCATCTTCAATAATTTCAAAAAAAATCGCGTCAGGAGCATCTAATATTGTTATTGATGTAAAGTATGGTGCCGGCGCTTTTATGAGTACACCTGATGAAGCGGTTAATTTGTCTAAATTAATTGTCAGTGTAGGAAAGATGCTTGATAAGTCAATTACGGCAATAATTACATCAATGGAAGAACCTTTGGGAAGAGCAGTAGGCAATTCCCTTGAAGTTATCGAAGCGATTAAATTTTTGAAGGGTGAAATAAGTTCAGGAGATTTGGCTGAATTAACATACTCAATTGCAGTAACTATCCTTTTACAGATGAATTTGTTTGATTCGGGTAAAGACGCTGAATTATATTTAAAAGGTCTTGTAAATTCAGGCAAGGCTTTGGAAAAATTCAGAGAACTTATAATTGCGCAAGGCGGTGCGGCTGAAGTTCTTGATAATTATGATAAATTTGTTCTTCCGCATTATAAGGTAGAATGCGAATCAAAAAAAAGCGGATATATACAGAATATTAACGCTTATAATATAGCATTGGCATTAAAGGCTTTAGGTGCAGCCCGGGAAAATAGTAAAAAGCCTATTGACTTAAGTGTGGGAGTCTTTTTAAATAAAAAAAGCGGTGAATATGTAAAAAAGGGTGAGACTCTCTATACGATTTATTCTAATGATGAGGAAGCAACAAAAACTGCACAAAGATATTGTGATGACGCATTCTCTATCAACGAAAGCAAACCGCCTTATAATAATTTGATATACAAGATTATAAGTTCTAAAGATGAGGAAGATGATGTTTAGCAAAAGAATGCAATATATTATAAAATCAGTACCAACAGATGATACACAGGCTCTGGAAAACTTATTAAACGAAATGTCAGACGAAGGTTGGGATTTGTATACTATGCATGAAGTTGAAACTGACTCTTCGTTCGACTTTAATTGTATTTTTATGCGTGAGAAACAGGAAGAAGATACTACTGACTTAGATGATATAGTAAATATAAAGAGTTTTAAATATAGAATGGAAAAGATGCTTGCTGCACCTTCCAGCCCGTATGCTTCTTGTAAAGAGATTCAGTTAAAGATTTCAAATCAAAAAGAAAGAATCCGAAAAATCAAATCTCAACTGGAAAGTGAAAATTTATCTCCCGATAAGAAGAAACAATTAAATAATCAAATGTCAGATGAATTAAAACATCTTGATATTTTAAAGCAACAGTTAGTCAATGAAATTTCTCCGGAGACTATGTATACAACAATAAAGGAAGAAAAATTTGTCGTAAATCTTTCCGAAGAAATTTTAGAAGTTATATCAATGGAGGCAAATGATAACTTACTTGCAGAGACAGTAAGGATTAGACAGGATTTAGCAGAAAAGTTAGGATATGTAATTCCGCATATACATTTTCACAATAGTGACGAACTTATGCAGAATGAATTTAATATTAAGATTCATGATATAGAAGTTTTTCGTTCTGTTGTTTTCCCTGAGTATGTTGCATTTTTTAAAGACGAGTTAAAAGGCTATAAAGTTACAAATGATGATATTGTAGTAAACGATGATATAACCGGAAAGAAGCTAATATGGATTCAACAAGATAAGGTGAAGGATTTTTGGGTTCACGGATTTACTGCAACCGAGTATATCGGGCGGGCAATAGAATATATTGCGGTAAAAGAAGTTTCGGACATAATGGATTATAATGATATCAATAAATATGTAGAAAAAGTAATTGAGTCAAATTCTTTTCTTGTAGATAATATTATTCCTGACTTTATTACAGCTTCTGATTTAAAATACTTATTGACATGTCTTGTACGGGAGCAAGTTTCAGTAAAGAACATAGTTTATATTTTTGAAAAGATTAATGACTACGCAAATGAACCGACAAAAGAGGATTTGTTGGATAAAGTCAGATTAGCATTGTCAAAACATATAATTAGGGACTTGTCACGAGATGGCGAATTAAAGGTTATAGAATTTTCGGATGAAATTATTGATAAAATATATTCTTTTTTCAAAGAAGAAGAGGAAGAATCTATAATAAGGATTGATTCAAGTGAAATTCAGGATATTGTGTTAAAACTTGCGAAGTTCGCAAAGTCAAAAAAATTGACAAATATTGTTATTACGGTACCAATGGATATAAGACACATGGTATTTGTTATTTTATCAGAATTTATACAAAATTTAACAGTTCTTGCATACGAAGAACTTGTAAGCAATTACAATATAAAATTTGTAGGTAAAATTTAATAATATTGAGTTGGGCTGGTCTCTTCCCCTCGCCTTTTGTGGGAGAGCGGATTTTCGGCAGGGTTTCAAAACTCTTCCCTCGCCCCCTTGAAAAACTTTCCCCTCGCCCCTTGTGGGAGAGGGTAGAATTTCAAGTTGAGCCTAAGCGAAACTTAGAAATTCGGGTGAGGGGTCGCTGGAAAGCCCTTATCAGCACCCATCCT
>CALUVJ010000107.1 GCA_944324195.1 Candidatus Gastranaerophilales bacterium | reverse complement strand
AAGCGAGTCTTTTGAGTGGCGTATTAGACAGCACTCTGCCGAGAAAAACAGTCCAGTGAACTGTTTTTCGAGAGGGAAGCGCGCGACTCGCGATTCAGCGGGGCGGAAGTGGCGAAGAACTGCTTTATTAATAGACAACCAGGAAAAAATAATTAGGCAGAGTTTCTTTTTAAATCTTGTTTATAATTTCATCAGTAATTTTAAATTCATTAACCATGTTGGCAAGCTCAGGTGAAGGGATATTTTTATTTGGAATATTTAGTTGAATATCTGTTGGTATAAAACGGGCATAATCCATATGATAAACTTTTCCGTCTGTATCTATAAGCCGGAATGCTAAAGCTTTATGAAATCTCCCTAAAGTTTTTAAATCATTGATAACAAGCGGAGTTGTTTCAGAATGATTTTGCATAGGTGCTTTTATACCAAATTCACTCATAAATTTTTTCATACGTCCTGAGGAATTTAACATTGTATCAATGACAGTCAAATGTTTTGTTAAAGCATTAATTTTATTATCTAAATCATTTTGAGTTTTTACATATTTTCGTTCGCCGTTCAAATCTCTTGACATTAAATCGGTCGTTTTATTTAAGACATCTTCCATAAGTTCTATATAAGCTTCGTGGTTAAAATATTTTGCATTTTTTGCATTTGGTCCGAAGCTTCTTGCTAATATTTTAAATTTTGGATTTTCTAAAAGCGGGCTAAAAGTAAACAGAGTATTTGCCATATTATCTGTAAATCTGTTTCTTAATCTTTGCGCTTTTTCAACATCTCCTGCTTTTCGCGCTCTCACAGATGCAATATATGAGGCATTAAATGTATTGAACGAAATATTAAATGCCATTAATTTGTCCATATTTTCAGGTTGTGAAAAATATTGTGCATATTTTTCAGCTCTTTCCTGTAATCTTTTGTTATTTACATTCCATCCGGATGAGTCAAATACTGTTTTTCTGCCGGTTGAGTTATATAATTCTGTTGCAAGGTCGGTAAAATCATAGATTTTTCCCTTTTTGTCTTTTATTGCAAGATCCATACAATCAGAATCATAGAAAAGTTCTGTTGTTCTGTATATAGGATCATCTTTGACTATAGGCAGTTTTTCGCCATATATATCAAGTCCGTAAAGCCTTTCTCTCAGAGTTTTAAACCCTCTAGTTATTGTTGTAAAATCTTCCCAGGACATTTCTCTTTTTTGAGGTTTAGCATCGGCATAGCAATATCCGCACATATTCTTGCAACCCCTTTTAACCGCGATAACATGCAGGTTTTCACTCGTATATTGTATATCTTTAATTGACATATTTTTGAAAGCTTTTATGCCGTATTGAATACCCTCAAGATTTTGCATATTATATTTTCTAATAATAAAGTTTTCTGTGCCTTCATTTTGAAGGACAAAATTATATAAACCTTTCGCATACTTTTTGGCTTCTGAATACTTTTTTAAATCCCTGATAAACTTTATCGGATTAGCACCAAAATTTATTTGTTCAGCTGCGTCTGATGAATATTGTCTTATAGGAATAGTATTCAATTTTGTATGATTGATATTATAATGATAATTATTTCTTACCGGTGAAATTCTCATATTCAGCAAAAAACCGTAAAAAATTTTTTTGCCGGATACTTAAAGAAATATTGCGCTTTCTTAATAATATCAATACTTTTCTTGTAATTTGCATATAGTTTGTAATATAATTTAATCAGGAATATAAGGAGTCAGAGGTATGAAGTTTGTTATTAAAAAAGAAGATTTATATAACGGTATTAAAATAGTAGAAAGAGCAACCAGCGTCAAAGCTATTCAACCTGTTCTTTTGAATATTTACATTGAAACCGTCGGGTCAAATTCTATCAAATTAGTTGCAACTGATTTAGATATGACAGTAGTTACAACAGTTGATGCACAGGTTGAAGAAGAAGGCAAAATAACACTTCCTTCCAAAACTCTTAACGAAATAGTTTCAAAATTAAATGACAACCTCGTTACCTTTGAAATGAAAAACGGCGAAACTTCTGTTAACATTACCTGCAAAAAAACAAAATTTGATATTATCGGGATTTCTGCCGATGAGTTCCCGAAAGAATGCTCAAATGTAGAAGTTGATGAAGCTAATTGCTTTGAAATCCCTGTAAAAGTTTTGACAAAAGCTGTAAGACAGGCAGGCTTTGCAGCTGCTGCTTATGAAAACAGCAACCTTTTATCAGGTATTGTATTCAGTCTTTCCGAAAACCTTCTGGAAGTTGCGTCCACTGACGGCAACAGACTTGCAAGAGTCAGAGAACATATTGAAAATGACAAAACAAGCTTACTCATTATTCCGGCAAGAACTATTAATGAATTTGCAAAAATGTGCTCTTTTATTGATGAAGATAATATTAATATTTACGCTGAAACAAACAGAATTGTTTTCAAATCAGAAAGAACAACAACAATCTCAAGACTTTTAGAAGGCCAATTCCCTCAATATAACAAACTTATTCCTAATGAAAGCCCGAAAGAAGCTATTGTTAATGTTTCGCAAATGATTTCGGCACTCGACCGTGTTTCTGTCATGGTTAACGAAAAAACAAGTATCGCTAAATTTGAATTCAACGAAAATAACCTGACACTTAGCGCTGATACTCCGGATTCCGGTAAATCAGAAGAAAATATTGATATTGACTACACTTCTGAACCGCTTACAATTGCTTTCAACTACAAATATATGCTTGAAGCGTTGAAAAATATTGACAGTGATGAAGTTAAAATCGGCTTGAATACAAGCCTTTCAGCAACAGTATTAAGACCGAACAGCGATGAAGATTTTGTTTGTCTGGTAATGCCTGTACAAATAAGATAAGTTGAATCGGCAGACTACAAATTGCGTGCTATCATGTTGTAAAAGTGAAAGGTTAGTATGACTAAAGCAACGGATTATTTTATGAACGGTTACTCTTGCGCTGAAAGTGTCCTGCAGGTTGCAATTGATAAAGGTTTGTGCCCTGCTGAATTGCTGCCGTGTGCTACGGCTTTTTCAGGCGGAATGGGAAGCGGCTGCGTGTGCGGTGCGCTCGCTGCTTTACAAATTATTGCCGGCTGGAATTTTGGCAGAAATAACTCTAAAGGTAACGAAGTTATTGCAAGAGCGAAAGCAAAGGAACTTGTTGAAGAATTTAAAGCCCGTAATCAATTTACCTGCTGTAAAATTTTATCACGCGGCCTTGAGGGGATTGAGCGCAAAAAACATTGCTGTAAAATGGTTTCTGACGCAGAAGAAATGTTAGAACTTCTGGCAGGTGTCCATGTTTAACGTAATAGCGGTATTTTTAGGCGGCGGACTGGGTTCTGTTTTGAGATACTTAACGAACCTTGTTTGTCCGTTTCCGACTGTAGTCGTAAATATTGTCGGAAGCTTTATAATCGGATTTTTCTACATATTTTTTATGGATAAAGCAGATATTTCCTCATCTTTAAAACTTGCGATTACTGTGGGAATTTGCGGCGGTTTGACAACTTTCAGTACATTTTCGCTGGAAATTTTTAAAATGATTGAAAAAGGCGGATATGTCCAATCTTTGGGTTATATTATTTTAAGTGTTTTAATATGTTTATTATCAACAGGAATAGGAGCTTACCTTGCCAAGAATATTTGAATTTGATAAATTGAATTTTTTGACAGCCGGCATGCCAAGGGCTACAAAAGGCAGTTATAAAGAAGCTTTTGATATTATAAAATCAATGGAACTCGACGGGATGGAAATAGAGTTTGTCCACGGGGTTAAAATGAGTGACGCCACACGTGCGCTTGTAAAAGAAATTCGTGAGAATGAAAACTTTATCCTTACAGCGCATTGCCCGTTTTACATAAACCTTAACGCTCAGGAAGAAGAAAAGGTTCTGGCAAGTGT
>CALUVJ010000106.1 GCA_944324195.1 Candidatus Gastranaerophilales bacterium | reverse complement strand
CTTCACTCTTCACGACTGCACCCCCTGTCACTGCGAGAAAATCTTTGATTTTCGCGGCAGTCCACTGGATTGCTTCGTCGCTTTTGCTCCTCGCAATGACGTTAAGCTTGTAGTTCCACTTACCAACCCAATCCATTTACCCTCGCAATGACGTTGAACCGGTTATGGTCAGGTAAAACCTGACCTACAATTCTATTCACTATTCACTAGTCACTAGTCCAATTCATTTACCCCCATTTACCCCCATTTACCTCCCCCCCCTCCATCGGATTATTGATAAATAATTATGCTTAAGTTATTCTATACACATAGACTTTGAGGAGAAAGCCATGACTGTGATAGATAAAATTAACGGTATTAACAATGTAGTTAAAGAGATTTTTGATTTTACTCAGACAAATGAAAAGATAAAAGCTGATTTTGATGAGTATCTTGCGACTATTGGTGCAAGAAACATTTCACTCAATCAAATGGAAAAGATTTTTTTACCATATGTTTTTGAACGCAAAATTGATAACAAATCAATTTTGGAAATGTTTGAAGCGGAGAAAGGAACTCAACCTATTATTGAGAGTTTTATCAATGCTCAGGCATCTATCTTTGAGATAAAAAAGATTCTTAAAAACGGATTTGAACTATACAACCTTATTAACGAAAAAACGTATCAAGTGTTATCGTTAACTAAGATGACTAATTTTCGCGGAGTTTATGCCGGACAATATATTACTGCCAGAATTTTTGAACTTGAAGGGGAGTATTATGTAATAGAGATTTCCGGGATTTTATCTCATTCACAAAAGGAAGAAGCTTACAGATATGCGGTAATGAAGCTTGTTCACTCTCCGCGTATGCTGTATTTTGACAATCCGGAAAAAGAAGAGGAAATAAAAAGTACAATTTCTGAAATGTATCAGAAATTTATTAAAACTTTTGACAAAGACATAATTCTTACAACAAATAAACATGCTGATGATATTATCGGAGCTTTTAATGAAGGGGAAGAAATCGATTTGTCCGACAAAACCTGTGATTTGACAGAGTTTAAATTCTTTCACGTAAAAGAATTGGATAATAATTACTCAAACTTTTTAGAAAATTCTATGGGCGGATTTTCATCTCATAACGAGATTTATGACGTAGCCGTAATTTTTGATGAGAAAAACGGCTTATATGCAATACCTTTTTACAAAACATTTTGTACAATTTTTGAAGATAAGTCTCTTGTGGAAAACGCTAAGAACTGTGTGGAATATTTCCTTACCAATGAATCTATTCCAAATATTATACTTGACAGAGTTTCATCAAAATATCCGAATTTTATGGAAACAGTAAATGAAATTTTAGGAACAAATTATACATATGAAGAATTAATGAAGAAATACAAATCTGATTATCTAAACAACAGAATATATTCTTCAGCAACAATTCTTTATTGTTCAAAAGCATTTTCCGAAATTTTTGACTACATAACGGAACCGCGTCAGCAGAAACCGGAAATTACCGCAAAAGTGGGCCGAAACGATTTATGCCCGTGCGGAAGCGGGAAAAAATATAAAAACTGCTGCGGAGCGTAATATTTTAAAAAATTAATTTTTATTCCACATCTTGAGGACTGGTCAAAAAACCTTGTTTAAACGGAACCTTTTTATTAACAAATCCCGTACGTACAATGTTGCGTCCGTATTTTTGTTCAAGTATGTCAAGGCTTTTGCCTAATTTTTCATTTTGTTCTTTTTTTTCATTATCATTAAATAAGAGCAGCTGCTCCTCGGAATTTGCGCGAAAATCTTCAAGTACAATACCTACACTGCGGTATAGTTCTCCTGAATTAAACATTTGTTCCAGGAGCGGAAAAGCTGTTCTGGAAATTTCAAATTCAAAGTTGGTCGGGTTTTTAATTTCAGTTTTAGAATATAGTGTTCTAAAATCTTTGGTTTTTAAAATAACTCCTATCACTGCGCATTTGCAATCAATTTTTCTGAGCCTTGCGCAGCAAGAATGTATATGAATTAAAAGTTCATTTTTTAAAAACTGTAAATCTGATGAAAACTCTAAAAACGATTTTGTATCACTGATTGATTTGGGCAGCTCTTCCTTGTCGCTTACCGGCGAGACAATAATACCGCTTAATTCAGCTTTCACAGTTAAACCATTTTTACCAAAACGTTGTTTAATCCAAGCTTCATCTTTTCTGACATAATCAAGTGCCGTTTTTACTCCCAGTCCTCTGAGTTTTTCACCAAGACGCCGCCCGATACCCCAAACTTCCTGAATATCCGTATAAGATAATAAATGCTCTATACCGCATTTCCCTGCAAGGGCAATTCTTGCGGAGGTGTTTTTTGCCTTGTCCGAAGCCAGTTTTGCAAGTGTCTTTGTTCTGCTGATTCCGATAGTTACAGGAATATCAACTTCTTCCTGTATTTTTTTCTGCAAATCCTGAGCAAGCTTGTAATAGTTTTTCTTGTATAACTTTGTTAAACCGGTTAAGTCGACAAAAGCTTCATCAATAGAGTAAACTTCTACATTCGGACCTACTTCTTTTAGGATTGCCATAACTTGCTTTGAGATTTTTGTATAATTGTAATGATTAGCGTTTATATAAATACATTCGGGGAATTTTTCAACTGCCTGAAATAAAGGAATGCCCATAGGAACGCCGAGCATTTTTGCTTCCTTGGAGCGTGAAATTACACATCCTCTTTCGCCTGATACAATTGAAACCGGTAAATTTTTCAGCTCAGGATTAAGTTTTCTTTCGCAAGATACAAAAAAACTATCACAATCTATAAGTGCTATGTATTTTTGATTACTCATTTTACCTATTCTTCAAATAAATAATTTACTTTTTTCTCTTTCCAGTCATAATTTTTCTTCTCCGGTAAAATTTCCATTAAAAGTCCCTGTTTGTAACGCGCAACGTACCATTTGTGAAATCTCAAAGCGCGTTTTATATCAAAGGTTTTGAATTTTTCAATTCTTTTCCCGCTTTTAATTTCTACAAACTTATAAAGAGTTTTAACGTTTTCTCCGGTACTTAAATCAATCATAACTACAGTTTATCATATTATTAAAATAAAAACTCCTGTTTTTTACAGGAGTTATGGTACTTTTGGGAGAAAGAAATTTAAGAAAAATTAAAATCTTATCGGAATACCTACGTTAAGGTAAACTCCGCTTCCGTAGTAACAAGGCTGCGGATAATAACCGTACATTCCTACTCTGTAATCGCAGTAAGGATAGCCCCAACAGCTGCGCCCGGCTAACACCCCGCCAATTATGGCGGAGCCCCGATAGTATCTTGGCGGCGGTGGCGGCGGAGTTCTCAAACCGGCAGGATGAGGATGGCCTCTATGAATTCCGGGGCCGGCATGCAAAACATGTCCGCCAGGCGGCGGCCCGGGAGGGCCGCCGCCTGGCGGGGCGGCATATGCCGGTGCCGTTATACTAATTATTGCTATTAAACTTAATAATGATATAACCCTTTTCATACGCGACCCTCCGTTTCTTATTTTTATAACGATATGAATAATCTTTTTGTTCATTTTGGGGCCGCGGGGAAAAAATACTACCAAATATCTATATAGACCCCTCCCCGAAATCAAAGATTTCGACCCTCCCACAAGGGGAGGGTTGAGGTAAATGTTTACACCTGTCACTGCGAGAAAATCTTTGATTTTCGCGGCAGTCCATTATTATTCACTTGTCAAATTTGTCTTGGATTGCTTCGTCGCATTCGCTCCTCGCAATGACATTAAGCTTGTAGTCGCACTTATCAGCCCAATACATTTACCCCCGCAATGACATTTTTAGCTTTGACTTGTCGTGTGACATTGGTAGTCATTCCACGTTTGTTTTATTTTCCAAGTCACCCTCTGCTGACCTTGCTCCCGGTTGGCTGCGTCGGGCGTTTTTAAAGTTATTGTCAGGTAAAACCTGA
>CALUVJ010000105.1 GCA_944324195.1 Candidatus Gastranaerophilales bacterium | reverse complement strand
GAATACTTTGATAATAGAATAGAGTTTATAGATAAGGGGCTAGGTTTAACAAAAGGCACTTGAACAAGGTTAATGTTGGGTTAGTAAACCCAACCTACAAAATAAAAAGAATACTTTGATAATAGAATAGAGTTTATAGATAAGGGGCTAGGTTTAACAAAGGGCACTTGAACAAAGTAGGTTGGGTTTACTAACCCAACATTAACTAAAGGGTCTCGCAATGACAAGCAGGCAGGTCCGCTTTACCGGCTCGGCAAAAACAAAGGGCATTTTACCGATGTCAACCGATAGATCAAGGTAAAAAAGCGCCCGACGCAGCCGGTTAGTAACAAAGTCAGCAGAGGGCAACCGGTAAAAGAAATATATGTTGTATAAGTATAATCAATGTTGCCCGATAAGTATAGGTAAAAAAAGATGGAGACGATAACAAATAAAACATTAGAAAAATTAAAATATGAACTCGTAAGAGACGGGGTAGTTTCTTACGAGACTCTCGAGAAAGCTGAAGAACTTGCAAATGTTCAGAGAATTAATATAGGTCAGGCTCTGATTAATTCCGGCATACTGGGTGAGGATACTCTGTTGAAGTTTTTGGAAAGAAAGCTTCATATTCCTTATGTAAACCTTGAAGATTATGAGCCGGATCCAAAGTGTTTTAAGTTCGTTTCTTTTGCCGATGCAAGAAGATACAGAATAATTCCCCTGTTTAAGATTGAAGACGTTTTGACTGTTGCAATGGCGGATCCTCTGGACTTGTTTGCAATAGATAAGATTATAGAAACCGCGGAATGCTCAATTGAACCGGTTATAGCTTCCGAACACAGTATTGCTAAAAAAATTGATGAATATTATAAAGTAGCAGATACGGTTGACAGTATTACATTAACCTCAGAAGAGGATGAAGAATTTGACTGGACAGAAGAACTCCACAGGGAAGAAGCCGGAGAAGAACATATTCAGCATGTAATAAGAGCGATTTTAAAACAGGCAATTATTGAAGATGTGCATGAATTAAATTTTGAACAAACACAGGACGGGTTAAAAGTCGTGTTTAAGAAAAACGGTGAGCCGTCAGATAAGGGTACTATACCTGCCATTTTAAATTCAGCCTTTGTTTCCAAATTAAAAACACTTTCAAACCTTGATGCCGCAGTTTGCGAGATTCCGCAGCTCGGAAAACTTTGTTTTAAGGTGGAAAATACTATGCTTATTGCATCGGTTTCATCATTTCCTACAATTATGGGCGAAAGGATTTCTCTAAAGATTTACAAGCCGCCTAAGCACTTAAATCAAATAATAAGCGATGAAAAGCAGCGCGGTATAATTTCACAAGCACTGAACCAGCCCGGAATTATTCTTGTATGCGGCTCTCCGTTGAGCGGAAAAACGCATATTATTTATTCGCTGCTTATGGAGATGGCGGAGTCTCATAAAAATATTATGACAATAGAATCTATTGCCAAGTATGAATTGAGCGGCGTTCATCAATGCGAGTTAAATGAAAACATTGGTTTTAATATGGACAAAGCCCTTAAATATGTAGAATTTCAGTCACCGGATATAATTTATTTAGAGGGTGTTAAGACCCGTGACGCGTTCGAATTTTTATCAGAGCTTTTTTATAACGATAAGACTGTTATTACGGAATTTATGGCAAACAATATGACGGATTTGAGACAAAAACTTGCTTTTGAAGATTTTCAATCCTTTAAATCCCTTATAACCTGTCTGATATTTATACATTCCAAAGAAAGTATAGAAGTATTTGACAAAGAGACATTGCAAAAATATCTTGCATAAAATACAATTCTGCTGTGGTATAATTAACTTATGACCAGCCGGGATTATTTAAATAATAAATTTGATGTAATAGTCGTTGGAGCGGGACATGCCGGATGTGAAGCCGCTCTAAGTGCAGCGCGTTTGGGATGTAATGTACTTTTATGCACCCTGAACGTTGATAATATTGCCTTGCAGCCGTGTAATCCTGCAATAGGCGGTCCGGCCAAATCAACTCTTGTGAGAGAAATTGATGCTCTTGGCGGGATTATGGGAGAAGCTGCAGACGCAACTTATATTCAGATGAAAACCCTTAATTCTTCAAAAGGGCCGGCAGTAAGAGCTTTGAGAGCTCAGTCGGATAAAAAAGAATATACCAATTATATGCGGCATATTCTGGAAAATACAGACAATATTTGGATAAAGCAAACTTGTATTACGGACATAAAGGTAAAAGATAAAAAAATCATCGGTGCAGTTGATGAATACGGTCTTGAATATTCTTGCCGGGCAATAATTTTAACAACCGGTACTTCTCTTGAAGGTAAAATGTATGTCGGGCTGCAGGCATACCCGGGAGGAAGGCTCGGAGAGCGGGCTGCGGTCGGGCTTTCTCAATCTTTAAGAGACCATGGAATTATTACCAAAAAGCTAAAGACAGGCACTCCTGCACGTGTTGATAAACGTACTATTGATTATTCAAAGATGGAAGTACAGCCGGGAGACGAAAAGCTGAGTTTTTATTCTTTTAAACCGAATCGTCCTATTCGCCCGCAAGTTCCTTGCTATCTTACAAGGACGAATGAAGAAACACATTCAATAATACGCGCAAATCTTGATAAATCACCAATGTATCAAGGCCTTATTCAAGGAGTAGGCCCGCGGTACTGTCCTTCTATAGAAGACAAAATAGTAAGATTTGCATCTAATCCGTCGCACCATATTTTTATAGAACCTGAAGGATTAAATACATACGAAGTTTATATACAGGGCTTTTCAACGAGTTTACCGGCATGCGTACAGGTAGAAATGCTGCGTTCGCTTCCGGGATTAGAAAATGCTCACATTATAAAACCGGCCTATGCAGTGGAATATGATTATGTTCCGGCAGTCCAGACCAAACACTCGCTTATGTCAAAAGATATTGACGGACTTTTCTTTGCGGGACAAATTAACGGAACGAGCGGATATGAAGAAGCCGCCGCACAGGGATTAATTGCGGGGATAAATTCCGTAAAATATCTAAATAACTCAGAGCCGCTTGAACTTTCGCGAGCATCATCTTATATCGGAACCCTTATTGACGATTTAGTCACAAAGGACATTCAGGAGCCGTACAGAATGCTTACATCAAGATCTGAATACAGGCTTCTGTTAAGACAGGATAATGCAGATGAAAGACTTACGGAAATCGGGCATGAGATTGGTTTAATTGACGAAGTACAGTACAAAAGGTTTTTAAACAAGCAGGAAAGTATTCAAAGAGAGATTACAAGACTAAAGGAAACAAAGCTTCCCGCAACTGAAGAAGTAAATAATATTCTGGCTAAATACGGCGAACATATTGACAGAGGAATGCGGCTTGCAGAGCTTTTAAAGCGTCCGAATATAACTTATAATGTATTCAGGGAGTGTGACAAGGAGACCGAAAAGTTAGACCTAAGCAACGATATAACGGAAGAAGCAGAAGTTTTGATAAAATACGACGGGTATATAAAACGGCAGGAACAGCAAGTCGAAACAAGCGAGAAATTAGAAAAATACCGAATACCATCTAATATTGATTATTCGAAAATTAAACACATATCGACTGAAACCAGAGAAAAACTTGAAAAAATAAGGCCGCAAAATCTTGCGCAAGCTTCCAGAATCGGGGGAGTTAAGCCGGCTGATATATCTGTTTTAATGGTTTTACTCGGAAAATAGAAAATTGTAATCCGGCTATTTAATTGGGAACTTATATATAATTTTGCACAAAACATGCTCGAAATATAGCTATAATGTCATTCCGAACCAGTTTCCACTGTTGCCCATGATAAATTATATTGTCATGCTGAACTTGGTTCCACAACTGTCCAAGATAATTATTAAGAGTTAAAAATACTAATCAAATATCAATAGAGAACCCCTCCCCGAAATCAAAGATTTCGACCCTCCCACAAGGGG
>CALUVJ010000104.1 GCA_944324195.1 Candidatus Gastranaerophilales bacterium | reverse complement strand
ACAGCGTAGCCACGCGCGACCCGCGGTTCAGCGGGGCGGAAGTGGCGGAGAACTGCTTTATTAAAGTTTTCGAGGTCTTAATGTGCGTATAACAGGGGTGAAAGATAAAATTAATTTTACTGCCGGCAAGGTTGAGGTATTTTCTGACTTTGACGGAACGTATTGTCCTGCAAGACATTCATCCTTGCACGATGTCAATTCGGACGGATTTATGCCGGAATATTGTGACAGGATTGACAAATTTCTTAAATCCACAGAAGGCGATTTGCATTTTAATATTACAACAGGCCGAACCTACGGTGAATACGAATGTATTTCGTGGCTTTTAAGGATGAGAAATTTCAGGCTGCCGTTTCCGGAAACCCTGATTACCAAAGACGGAAGCGACAGATTAATAAGAAACGGCAGTGATAGTGACTTTTATGAGCGCGGCGTTTTCCCGTTCTCGTATGACAGAAGATTTAAAGAAAAAGAAGAGCATATAAAATCAATGACAAACTGGGACGGGGCAGGTATTCATGATGAATTAAAACGCCTTGTTGATAAATATAAAATCCGGCTGGTAGAAGCAGATTCCCAAAATTCTGTTTTTGATTACGGTGACAGATCTCTATTCAGTGAAGGAAAACTTAACCCCGAAGATTGGAGAAACCTGCCTTCACGGGACGGACATATCTTAGAACACCAAACGCCGGTCGCTGAATATGTATTAGGCTCAAGAAACGACGGAAATTTGAAATTTTATCTGGTATTCCCGCCGGATTACGGCTATTGCCCTGAAAGAAACTGGATATATGATAATTTTATGGATGACTTAAGGGCTTATATGAGTTCCAAAAACATTCATTATAATATGGAGTGGGAAGGGCCTGAGCAATATAATAAATTTCGCATAAGCTGCTCCATTACTCCGCAATTTGAAAACGGTCCTTTAACAAAACTCTATGATACAAAAGAAGCCGTAAAAAAAGCGTTGAAAAATGATGATGTCGTTATAACCGCGGGCGACGGTTCCAATGATTTTGATATGCTTAACCCTCTAAGATATCTGGATAAAGACTTTCTCACAGAATGTGAGAAAAATTCTAAAAATAAGACCTTCTATCAAAAAGATATGCAGGGCAAATTGGAGGATTTACGGAAAATTTATAACGGCGATAACAGCAGCTATATAAAAGCATTACGGCAGGAGTTGACGCAAAACGGCTTCCTTCGCAAACTGGAAGAACTGCCGTTATATAGTATTGTTATTAAAAAAGAACACTCAAAATTACAACCGCTGATTGATACATTTGGTCGAATCGGTAAAGTTATAGAAGTGGAAACCGGCCGGATTGATGATGGCATTAAAAAAGCAATAAAGAATTACGCTGAAAAAAATAAAATGTTCAGGGATGCAATGTCATCAGGTTTTCAGTCCCTTATATCAGGGGCAAAAAAAAAATCTCCTGAACAACAAAAGAACTCTAAAAAAAGCTCGCCTAAAATAGGGATAAAAATTGCCGCAGGAATTCTATTTGCCGGATTACTGGGATATGCAGGATATAAATATATAAAGGACAGAAAAAATGGAAGTCGCACCAATATTAACTCAACAAATACAAAACCGGCCGCTTAAAAACAGTCAGGCCTCACAAATAAGTTTTAAGTCATATTTTGAAGATTTTAATCACAAATTCAACCCGTTGAAATCATTATTAAAACGGGAAACGGATGAATTTATTTCAACCGGCAGCAACGTTACAAAGCTGGGTGAAGGAATTGGCGGTGAAACCTTCAAATTTAATCATCCGAAACTGGCTCATATCGTTATAAAGAAAAATAAAGCCGGTTATAGTGAGGATTATGAGAAAGAATATAAAAATCTGGCCTCAATCCCGACTAATCTTATCGGTGGTCAGGAAGCTGTAGCCAGAGCGTATGATAGAGGCGAATATTACCTTCTTTCAACACTGGTTCCCGGGAAAACCGTTTCAAGAGATAACCGTTATACGGAAGAACATTTGAAAAACCTGTTTAATAAAATGTTTGAGCTTGATAAAATCGGAATTTATCACGGGGATTTGAACGGTAAAAATATTCTGCTCAGTCCTAATGGCACGGTAAATTTCATAGACTATCAATGGACGGAACAAATACCGGAGATAAACTTTTTTGATAATCAAAAAAGTAAAAAGATTTTAATGCCGCTTTCAGAATTCCCGGAAAATGCCCAGATGTTTGAAATGGCATCAATGCCGTGGTATATGGATAGCTTTGACACTCCAGCGGAAAAAGAAACATTCTTGAAATCATATCTTAAGGTTAAATCAAACTATCACGAAAAACGTTATGAATATATCAAAAAAATTACGAAAAACTGGCCGTATCCATCCGAACGAAAACAGATAGCCGAAGCTTTAAATGCAGAAAGGGCAAAGGCAGAAGTTTACAAAAATCCGGATAGAGATGTTTTACGAATAGAAATGAAGAAAATTCAGTTTCTATCAGACTACCGTGATGCCTATTCACATGTGGATCCAAATCTTCCCGACAGAAATATTATAGCTTCACCTTCTTCGTATCTCTGTTCAATAAGTTCTGTTCAGGACTATAGAAATGAGATTGCCCTGCAGTTGCGCTCTGCCGGAACTAAGACAAAAACAGATTATTTAAAATCAATGGCAGGTTACGGGGACTACTGGTATAACAATTTAACCTCATATACTGAAGATACTTATGATTACATAATGAGAATGACCAGCAAACGTAAAAATAGAGGCGAAACCCAGCATAAATTTTATATAAATGACAGAAATCCAAGAATTTTTACCCCTAATCTTGAATTGTTAGAGGGTATGGGAGAGGGTTACAGGCCGGTATATGCTTCCGGCTTGGACGCTCCGTATTTAATGGGTGCTAAAGTTTCAAATATGTACACTGATTCTATCCGGAATTTGGATTCCTCACTGGCAGATGCAAAATCTCTTCATCATATTGAAAAATTAAAAGGCTTATTCAAAAAGTTAAGAACAACCGCGAATGATGAAAAACTTTTAGACACACTTAATGCCTCGGAAGTCGCAGTGTTGAAGATTAGAGAATTTAGAGGATATGTTAAACATAATTTCTCGTCATACATTGCGAATAGAACATTAAGTTCCTTACTGGAGGATTCTGTGAACTTTTCAGAGGAACTTTTCCGATCAATCTTTACAGGGCTTCAATCAGACAATGCAAGAAATATTATCGTAAAAGGTTACAATAATATGCGGAAATTTATATATAAAATATAATCTTGATATGTTAAATTCCGGATACTTTTTTCTTATCATTTAAAAATTTCGGAAGGTAGGTTTGCAAAGTTTCATTAACGCGTTCTACCAGTAGCGGATTATTTTTTTGTATTTTGCTGTTGTAAGTTTTTGTTGTAGCGGTTCCGAAATCAGTTTTTACGGCTTGTTCATACTTAAAATATGTCGGATTTGTCTGGTTAACAAAAATTCTGTCTATAACTTTTCCTTTATCCACTTCAAATAACAGCAGGTTTTCATTATTGTAGACCGGCTTTAGGGTTATAGTGGAACCGTTAGAATCTTTTTTTATAAATTCCGGAAAACTTTTGTGAGATTTGTTTTTTTTGATTTTGTTCCAGGTTTCATTGATTAAATCAGTCGCGTTGTTTATTAATTTTTTTGTTTTTAAATAAATATCAGGAGAGTCAACATTTGTTATATTAACAGCGACTTCCTCCACAATTTTTTTCCTTCTGCCATTAAAATTGAGTGATAGTGATGAGTTTTGATTAATGTTATAAGGCGTAATTGATATCATATTGTTAACCTCCATTTTTGGTGTATGTAGTTAACAACTATGAAAAAAATTTTTTGCTACTAAAATAGAAATAAACAATAAAAAAAGACCGTTCATTAATATATAAACAATTAATCCGGACAATCATAATAATATATAATTTGGGTGAAGTCGGGGCTAACCCCTATTCCGTAATGATATGGGAAATGATGTTCGGGAGGATTTTCATTATCCCTATCATTTATCACATAAAATGTGAAGCCTTCAATATTAAAATCTTGGCTGCCCGCAAGCATA
>CALUVJ010000103.1 GCA_944324195.1 Candidatus Gastranaerophilales bacterium | reverse complement strand
CCCATTGTGGTCATCCCTTTCGTTTGTTGTAAGTACCATGCATGTCGGCAGCTATTGTTTTAAACTTTAGGTTTTAATTTTAGTACTGTAACAATTCTTAATAAAAATTCTAAAAAGCCTTAATATTATTCTATTTTTTTATACTTATCACGGCTTGCAAAAATTAAAAAACTAAGTTAAAATTATATGTTGAAATAAGAAGTAAAGGAGAAAAATTATGGACAAATATGTTTGCACAGTGTGCGGTTATGAATATGATCCGGCAGTTGGTGATCCGGATAACGGTATTGCGGCAGGAACTTCTTTTGAAGCTCTTCCGGCTGACTGGGTATGTCCTCTGTGCTCTGTCGGTAAAGATATGTTTGAAAAGGCATAGTAATTAAAAAAGGAAGTGAGAAAATGATTGATGCAAAAATGGAAAAGGCATTTAATGACCAAATAAATGCTGAATTTTATTCTGAATATTTATATTTATCTATGAAAGCTTATTTCGCTGATTTGAACTTAAACGGGTTTGTAAACTGGTTTGACGTTCAGGTTCAGGAAGAACACGCTCACGGTATGGGAATGTTTGATTACCTGATAGAGCGCGGCGGCAGAGTGGAATTGCAGGCTATTGCTAAGCCTGAAACAAACTGGGCAAGTCCGCTTGAATGCTTCAAACAGGTTCTTGAACACGAACAATACGTAACTTCAAGAATTAATGCTTTAATGGATGTTGCAGATGAAGTTAAAGACAGAGCAGCATTATCTTTCCTCAACTGGTATCTTAAAGAACAGGTTGAGGAAGAATCAACTGTCGGCAATGTTCTTTCAACATTGAAATTAATCGGTGAGGATAAACATGCACTATTAATGCTTGACAAAGAACTTGCAACAAGAACTTTTGTTCAACCTGTTATTGGTTAGTTCTTTGTTTAATTTATTGTGAAAAAAGATGTACTGGTTTATAGTACATCTTTTTTTATTAGCAAATAAAATTATGTTTGTTTTTTTATTGGGTATGCAAATTACGAATTTTGGATTTAATAATTTTAACCAGCAACCAATGTTTGGTACAAGAGTATCCGCATTGGGAAAACAGATCGATAAAGTGGTTTTTAATAAGGGTAAAGATTGTCATAATGTTACCAAACTTTATGGTATGTTATTTGATTATATTCGTAATCCAAATATAAAAAGTAAAATGCTTGGAGAAGGGTTTCACGAAAAAGTTTTTAGTATAGATGATAAGTATGTTCTGAAATACAAACAAAATCAACGACCAGTTTTGGGTACTTTTAGTTTTAATCCAAGAGAAGTTGGTATTGATTTGGGAGATTTGAAAAGTTATTTTGGTAAAATCCTTATGCGATTTGGTGATGTAAAAATTCTTCGTAATGTATCATCTAATGGCGAACATATTCCTGCTGGAATACCAAGAATGATGTTTGGCAAATTCCCAAAAGAAAAACTGATAGATTACTATAATAAGGAATATCTTCCTACTTTTGCACGTTTACCTCAAAGAAGTTTTGATAGAATTGCAAAAGATTTTGCCTGTTTAAATTCTAAAAGTAAATATTATTACGGCTTAGAATTTGATACACATAATCCCAATAATATAGTATTGGTAGGGAAATCAACTTTGAGAATAGTTGATGATATAAATGAAGTTATAGATGAAGAGCCAAATACAGTTAGTGGTCTGTTGGATATTTTTTTAAAACGTGCAAATACGTGCATGCTTGCACCAAAGACCGAAGAAAATAGGTCATTAAGATTAGAATTGTTTAAAAAGGTGATTTTAGCCGGAGAAAAATATGAGTTACCCTTGAGCTCCGGGAATATTTATGATAATACAGTTTGGGATATGGTTTGTGATTTTGGGAAAAGCGGAGATGAAATTCGTTGGCGTTTAAATGAATTGCGTGAAAACTTTCCAAATATTAAAGAACGTTTAAATATGGTGCAGAAAGAATTGGACTTATTAGAGGGTTAAAATGTCTAAAAAAGAGATAAAAATAAATGGAATTTATAAACACTATAAGGGTAATATTTATAAGGTATTAGTGATAGGAAGGCATTCTGAAACTTGTGAAGAAATGGTTATCTATCAATCATTGAAGAATGGAGAAGTATGGTGTCGCCCGAAAAATATGTGGTTTGATGAAGTCGCAGAAGGGATAGAGAGGTTCTCGCTGTGTGAATAATTGCGAAAAATTTTTGAGCGTTTTAGAATAATTTTATAAAATGTTGAAAGGAGAAATATTATGTATCACGTTTATACTGAGAAAAATCATTCAGAATTTTCACGAGCATTGGTAATAGAAACTCCGGATTATGATTTAGCACTGGAAAAAGCGCAAAAAGCAATAGAAGGCAAACCCGAATTGAGTTATATAATTGAACAAACAGACGGTAGCATGAATAGTTATGGTGAATTGATTACACGGGTTGTTGCAGAAAGTGATTAGTCTAAAGGGAACTTTTTAAAAGTTCCCTTTTTTGTTACATTTGTTTATAAAATTTTTGGATTTTGGCAATTCAAAGCTGCAAATCTTCTTAATATAAATAAGTGAATTTATTTAGGGGATATTTATTATGGGGAATGTAAATTTTGTCAGCTTTGATTCAATGAGGCAGAAAGATAATTTTAAAAATACTCTGACATACAGAGGTGTTGTCAGGACTTCCGGCCTTACTTATGATTATATGGATAAGTTAAACAATTTTGTTAAAGAAGGACTTTTTATTGACGAAAAAGGCGACGGTTTTACCAATGCAGAAAAAATTGCATTAATGCAGGAATTTACTAAAATTCATCTTGAAAAAGGTTATAGCACTGATTTTGCCTCAATGCTTCCGGGTACAACGTTTGAATATAATTACAATGATTTTATAAGAATGGCTCAGGCTGCTGGTTATATTTTGAAAGAGGAACCGCCGGCAGAAGAGGACAACGCAGAACTTCCACAGGCTCCGGCCGCAGTTGAGAATGAAAATGCCCCTCAACAAAAATCTGCGGAGGATTTGTTATTTGAAGAGTTGGAAGCAGATTCCGAACTTGCCGGTAAATCCGGCGAAGAACGCTTAAAAATTCTTGCAGACAGGCAATTTGAAATAAGACGGCAATTATCAGAACTTGATAAACCGGCGACATATAGAACAAAGAAATTCCTCTTCTGGGGCGGTAAAGAAAAGACCAGAGAATTAACGCCTGAAGAAAAACAGGAAAGAGAAACTTTAAGAGCAGAATTAACTGCAAAGCAGGATGAACTCAGCCGGATGCATAAATTTGTTCAGGAAATGGAAGGCAAATTCTGGATAGGCCCTTATACACCTGCGGCACTAAAAGATGAAAACGGAAATGTTATCGAAGATTATTCAACATATAACCGCGTAACTCTGGTGGATTCAGAGGGTAACGAGCGCCGCGCCGCAGAAATTGTAAGTTATGACAGACGTAATGAATACGGTTATCCTGTTGAAGAAAGAAAATATTATTCAATGGAGATGAAAAAATTAGGCGATCCTACGATTTCACAAGGGTTATACTGGGATATAGTTCCGGATATGGATAACGAGTTAAAAGGGTATAAACTTAAAGAATATACCCCGTAATTTGCCAAATTATTTATTTTGTGTATAATAGTTATACAAATTACTTAATAATAAAAATTTTCTAGGGTTCCGCGGTTATTGCCGGCTGGTCCGAGAGAAAATTCACAAGATATTTGTGTACACGGAAGGACAAAAACCTGGGAGATATATTCTCTCAGGTTTTATTATGTTAAAAGAAAAGGAGAAATTATTATGCACTGGATGTATTTATTGATTGCCGGAATATTTGAAATAAGCTGGGCCGTGGGGTTGAAATTCTCGCACGGATTTACGCAGCTTATTCCGTCAATTCTGACTGTTGCCGGCATGATTGCTAGTTTTTATTTCCTTGCACTGGCGCTAAAGAATTTGCCGCTTGGAACAGCCTACGCAATTTGGACCGGAATAGGTACACTCGGAACAGTTATTTTAGGTATTATATTATTTAAAGAACCGGTCAGCGCGGTGCGTCTTTTGTGTATCGCTTTTATAATAACCGGTATAACAGGCTTGAAACTTATTTCTAATTAATGTCCGAGAAAGGCTCGCGCCCGGCTGAGCCGGAGCTATACTTGTATCAATTATTACCGTGAGCGTATAAACCAAATAAGGGGAGCCGCTCAGTGGCCGAGCCTTTTGAGTGGCACTCTGCCGAGCAAAACAATCCAGTGAATTGTTTTGCGAGAGGTAGACAGCACTCTGCCGAGAAAAACAGTCCAGTGAACTGTTTTTCGAGAGGGAAACGCGCGACCCGCGGTTCAGCGGGGCGGAAGTGGCGGAGAACTGCTTTATTGCCCTGTCGGAAAATCGTAAAATTTATGGAATGAAAACGGGCT
>CALUVJ010000102.1 GCA_944324195.1 Candidatus Gastranaerophilales bacterium | reverse complement strand
GACGGCTGCTTCAGAGAATTCCACAAAAAAGATGATAAATCAGGCATGCACTACTGGAGAATTACATCTCCAACTACGGATTTAGGCGATAAAATGCTATATGATCCTGTGCTTGCAATGAATAAAGTTAATGAAAACTCAGACCACTACACAACTTTAATTTACCACTTATTGAATGACTACAAACTTGCAAAAGGTCATGAAGGTCTGGTAATGGTATCATTCGATACGGAATTATTCGGACACTGGTGGTTTGAAGGTGTTGAATTCATTAAACAGGTTATCAAAAAATTCCACGATTATTTACCGGAAGTTGAAAGACTTACTGCAGGTGAATATATTACAAAGTATCCGCCTAAAGAAGCTATCCAGATTCCTGAAAGCTCCTGGGGGCAGGGCGGTCACTTCTATGTATGGATGAACCACTTAACGGAATGGATGTGGCCTATTATTCACTCCTGCGAAAAACGCATAAATGCAATTGTTGATCAGTATCCTGAAATACCGGAGGACAAGCTTCTGCACAGAGCTTTGAACCAGCTTGCAAGAGAAAATCTGCTTCTTCAAAGTTCAGATTGGCCGTTCTTAATTACAACATGGCAGGCTAAAGATTATGCAACGGACAGATTCAATGAGCACGTAGACCGATTCAGTTTAATAGCTGATATGATTGAATCAGGAAACATTGATGACGCTAAATTAAGAGAAATCGAAAGCATTGATAATTGTTTCCCTGTAATCGATTACAGAGTTTATCAGTCAATTACAGAAGGTACAATTCCTCAACAGGAAAAGAAACTGGCACCTTTGTATCAATAATTTAGTTTAAATAACAGAGAGGGCGGGTTTGGTTTCACCAAACCCGCCCTCTTTTATCAGTCTTGTAATTCAGACTTATCCGTGTTAGAATTTTAATTGCCGTACTCCACGGGGACTTAGCGGATCTCTTGACTCGAACGCTTTATGCGAGGTGCAGAGCCTGCTGTGAGGGTTACAGGTAAATTGCCTATGTTTGTAGGATTGTTGATAGCTTAAAATATGATGGCGCAAGATATCGAACCGTGTCAGGATGGAAACATAGCAGCACTAAGGTAAGCCTTGCGGGTGTTATAATTTTAAGAAGTAGGTTTTATAAGCAAAATCAATTTGGCTGTAGTTCGATAGGCAGTGGTACGGTTTTTTATCAAATGGAAATTTATTGAGAAGTAAAAAATTAAGAAAGAAAACAACCCCTCACCCGAATTTCTAAGTTTCGCTCCGGCTCAACTTGAAATTCTACCCTCTCCCGCAAGGGGCGAGGAAATTCTGTAGGATGTGGTAAATCTGTGATTTACCGTCTCTACAATATAAGCAATAATATTACAAGTCTCTTAACTCTCTACAGAATTCACAATAATAAAAATGCTTCTCTACATCATTGCAAGAGAAAATCGAGGTGCACATCTGCCCCCCTTGCGGGGGAAGTACCCGAAGGGGGTAGGGGGGTAAATTAACATATAAGTAAATTTACACCATCTAAACTACATTTTTTCCCGATTGGAATTGTTATTTTATCCTTTGCGTGTGTAATCTTAAACCCGCCGGCAGTTGGAAGCGCAAAATCATAAAATAATTTTTCCAGCCACTCTTTATTATCAACCTCCAGAAAATCCCCGAGAACAATACCTTTGCAATTAGTCTTAAATTTTTCTATATTAAAAAGCTGAGTAAACATTCTGTCAATCTTATAAACCGGCTCGTTTAAATCTTCAGCAAAAAAAATAAAATCTTCATCAGGAATAAAGTTCTGCCCGCAGAGCGAAACAACAGTCGCAAGGTTACCGCCCCAGATTATTCCTTCTGCAGAGCCTTCGTTATAGATTTTATTGCCCTCAAATTGTAATTTTTCACCCTGTAAAGCTCTATAAAAATTTTCAATTGTAAAATTTGAGACCTCCGCAAAATCACTGCAAGCCATCGGTCCATGATAAGTAATTATTCCGGCTCTTCTGTAGATCATTAATAAAAGAGCAGTAACGTCTGAAAACCCGACAAAAGGCTTTGGATTTTTTTTGATTAAATCATAATCTATTTTATTAATGAGCCTTATTGCCCCGTAACCGCCTCTTGCTGCCATTACAATATCAAATTTCGGATCAGAAAAAAATCTGTGCAGCTCTTCCAGTTTATCCTCATCGCTTCCTGCAAGGTAACGGTCTTTATCAAAAATATTTTTTGAAAGCGTTACACCAAACCCCATTTGTTCAAGATTTGTAACAGCCGCTTCAAGATTATTTTGATTTACCACACCTGATAAAGCTATTATTCCGATTGTTTTCATATTCAAATTATAAACGATATGTTAACTTTTGTAAAATTTTGTATATAAAACGCAATTTTTAGAAATTTGAAACGTTATTATATATATACAAGTAAAAAGGATATGAGTATGGCATTACCAATATCAGGATTAGAACAAAATTATCAATACGGCCTGTACGGACAGGGCGGCTCAAATATTCCTTTTGGCGGTTTGACAGTCGGACCCCGCGTCGAAGGTCCTCAGGGTGTCCAGCCAACCCCGCATATTGAAGCACCTTCTATAGGAAGTGTTACAGGTGAGGACGGCAACACACCTATTTCACTGGGAACACAAGGCGTTGGCTTAGGTACAACTTACGCAGAAGGAGCCGGAGCAAGCTATACTAACGGACTTGGTCACTCTCTCCATACAAAATGGATGGTCGCATAATTTAAAGACAAATGAAGAAAAGATAGAAAAAATATCCGTCTAATCGGATATTTTTTTATGTTTCTCTGTTTCTGGTTTTTAACCATTCATCTTTCGGAAGGTCTGAGACGATATTTCCGTCCTTAAATTTAATTACTCTTGAACAATAGGCGGCAATATCGGGTTCATGCGTTACAAGAACAATTGTTTTTCCTTCTTTACCGTCAAAGCCTTTGTTCAGACGGACAAAAAATTCCATAACTTCTATACTTGTTTTTGTATCTAGGTTACCTGTAGGTTCGTCTGCCAGAATAAGCGGAGCATCATTTACCAAAGCTCTTGCTATCGCAACTCTTTGCTGCTGACCACCGGACATCTGGTTCGGCATATGAGATTCACGGTTTTTAAGCCCGACAATTTCCAGAGCTTCTTTTGCACGTCGATGGCGCTCTTCTTCCGGTACACCTTTGTAAATCATCGGAAGCTCTACATTTTCTAATGCAGAAGTTCTGGAAATCAAATTAAACCCTTGAAAAACAAATCCGATTTTAAGGTTTCTGATTTTTGAAAGCTCATCCGCATCAAGCGAAAAAACATCGACTCCGTCAAGATGGTAACTTCCGCTTGTCGGTTTATCAAGAGTTCCGAGAGTGTTCATACAGGTAGATTTTCCTGAGCCTGAAGTTCCCATAATCGCAACAAACTCGCCTTTTTCAACGGAAAAAGAAACACCGTTTAAGGCATTAAAGCTTTCATCTTCTGAAGTATATGTTTTTACAATATTTTTTAACTCGATTAGCGGCATAAAAATATTATACTATAAAAAGAACAAAAGGGGCGCAGCCTTCGACTGCACCCCTTTTGTATATCCGTTAAATTTTATTTTTATAAGCTCCTTTAGCTGCGCTGTTTGCAAGATATTCATTAATACCTCTTACGAAATCAAAATTACCTAAAGCGGTTTCCCTGAGAACTGTTTCTTTTAAAACTTCTTTGTCAGGAGTATTAGCAGCACAGGTCATACCGGCTACACGCTCCATAAAAGCTTCTTCAGGAGTTAATTTCTTTGCTTCCGGAATTATTTTTCCAACTAACTTTTCTTTGCCTCTAAAAGCAGGAGCTTCTGACACAGGTGTTTCATTAGGAATTTCCATTTTTTCATTCATTGTGCCCGTAGTCAAAGTCTGTTCTGGCTGCACTGCTTTCAGATTTTTTACATTTACATTGGGAACGGTTGTAGGATTAATTGTTGTTGACATATTTTTACCTCACACTAAAATTACTACAACTATATTAAAACTGTTGTAATATGAAAATTGCCTTATTCTAATATCAAATTAACAAATCTTAATATATGTATTGTATACACTTCATTTTCTTCGTGTTAGAATTATAACACTAGGAATTTATTGTGAGAATTTATAGTGGTTATATTACTTAAGAGAAGGAGAAACTAATGGCTGAAAAACGAGTATGGCTATTTAGAGAAGGTAATGCTGATATGCGCAACCTTTTGGGCGGCAAAGGTGCTAACCTTGCTGAAATGACAAATTTAGGACTTCCGGTGCCTCCGGGACTCACTATCACAACAGAAACCTGTATGGATTACATTAACCACGGCAACAAAATGCCTGAAGGTTTGATGGATGAAGTAAAGACAGCATTAAAGGACGTTGAAGCACAAGCAGGCAAAAAGTTCGGCGACACTTCAAATCCTTTATTAGTATCTGTTCGTTCAGGTGCAAGAAT
>CALUVJ010000101.1 GCA_944324195.1 Candidatus Gastranaerophilales bacterium | reverse complement strand
GGAGAGGGAATGTGCGTTGCCGTTCATTGATTCGTAAAAGAGAGTAGGATGCGGTAATCAGAGATTACCAAAACCTACGGACCAACCCAATACATCCCCCCCTCTCCCGCAATGGACAAGGGGAAGAGACCAATCAGCCCAATACATTTACCCCCCCCTCTTCATCCTTCACCAACAATTCATTTTTCCTTGCTTGTTAACTTTTGTAAGCGCAAAAATTAAAATTTTCGGTTTTTAATGTATAATGTAAACGTAGTATTGAAAAGAGGTCTCTGAAAAATGAAAAAGATAGTTATTTGCACATTCCTGATTGCTGCCGGTGCTGTAGCGTTGTGTGATATTAATTTACGCGCAGATTCACACAAACCAAATTTTTATCTCAAAAATTCATATGCAATAGTTCTTGGATATGATAAGTCAATGGGTGAAAAAACAATTAAAGCTGCTGTTATAGACAGTTATTTCCGCGAAGTTGCCGCTAATGGCAAAATTATTAGATGGAATAAATCATCTTTTCCTTTAAAAGTTTTTATTCAAGATACTTCTGATGTGCCGGATTATTACAGAGAAGTTGTTATGAGCGCATATCAAGCTTGGCAAAGAGCAAGTGAAGGGCTCGTAAGTTTTGATTTCGTTGAAAATGCTGAAGACGCTGATATGAAATGTTATTTCAAAAATGTAAACAATGATGATAATTTGCCTATCGGTTCTCAGTCTTTTGATGTTAACGGAAATACGATAATAAGTTCTACAATTAATTTTAAAAAGACTGATTCAAAAAAACATAATCTGGACTCTAAACAATTATTTTCATCCGCATTGCAGGAAATCGGTCATTCTTTAGGCTTGAACGGTAAAAGCCCGAGCATATATGATGTAATGTATCCTATCGGAACAAAATTCAATACTGAAATTACTGCAAGGGATTTGAAAACACTGGCTCTTTTGTATTCAGTTATTCCGGATGTAACAAATGTTTTCCCGTCTGCGGAAGAAAAAGCTGAATTATTTACCGTAGCAGAAATTCTTTCAACATTAAATGTTCCTGTTGATGATAATACTAATCCGGATGAAGTTATAGCTCAGGATGTAGAAACAAAATTAGCTCTTGCCGAACAGTACAGAAAGCGTGCTGAATATGATAAAGCTGCGCAGGAATATCAAGCTGTCGCATTGATGAAAAATGATCGCCGCAGTAAGTCAGAAGTTTATTATGAAGTTGCGGTAATGTATCTTGACGCTGAGGAATTTGATAAAGCAAAAAGCTGCGCAGAAATTGCGTGTGCAACTGATATGAATGATTTGACAGAAACTTTACCGGCTTTAATCGATTATTATACAAAACGTTCAAACTCGGCTGTAGAACAGTTGGAAGCAATTTTGCAGCAGGATCCGTATAATAAGCATGCTTACAAACTTTTATGCCAGATATACAGAGAAAAACATCATGAAAATATGTTAAATGCAACTATTAAAAAGTATGGTAAAACTGCCGGAACTGTTGAAAAATAGTATAAGCAGTATAAAATAAAAACATAAAAAGCGGGCTATATTGGGATTTCCCAATATAGCCCGCTTGGCTAATGGAACCTTTTTCAAACTCTTTTATATTATAAATGTAGCACATTAAGGAGAAATTGATGAAAGCAGAATTAATGTTAAGAGAACCTGAACTGTATTTTGATAGTATACACAATGAATTAAATAATTTTTTGCGGGACACATTTTTGCACCCGAGCTTTTCAAATCCGCTTACTATAAAAAAGAATTCCATTTGGCGTCCGGCAGTAGAAGTTAAACAGAATGACAAAGAATATAAGGTTAAAGTTCAGCTTCCCGGAGTTGATAAGAATGATATAGACGTAGAGTTAGATAATGATTTTATGACTATAACTGCGGAAATCGAAGAAGAGAAAGAAAAGAAAGAAGAAAAGGAGATGAATGAAAGGTATCATACCTGTGAATTCAGGTATGGTAAATATCAAAGAACAATTTCATTTGACCGGCCAATAAAAACGTCAGAGGCCATGGCAGAGTATAAAAACGGAATATTGACCATAAAAATACCAAAACAAAATGTCGGGCATGCCGTATCCAGAAAGCTTAAAATAAGTTAAGCACCGCCTAGATCCACTTAATATTGTTAAGTTTACAGGAGATTATTTCCGAGAGGTCAAACGCGGTAAAGGGCAGCGAGTCTGCCCTTTTATATAAAAAAGGAAGTCATGGTAAAAACTGGCTTCCTTTTTAAGTTTCTAATATAATATGAAAAATATAATTATATTATATAGAAATTTATTTTGCAGTACAAGAAAATATGAGTATTATGACAGAGAATATGAGACTAAAAAATTTAGGAATAAACATAAAAAGCGAGCGTTTGAGAAAGAACCTTTCTCAGGAGAAGCTGGCTGAGCTTACGAATATATCAAGAAATTCTGTAAGCTTAATAGAAACAGGCAAGATTAATCCTACTATATTGAAGGTAATCGATATAGCAAAAGTTTTGGATGTTGATGTAAATGTATTATTGAAAGAAGTTTAAACTTTCATTTCTTTTTCAAATCCGAACAAAGAGCTGATTGATTCATCATCGTGTATACGGGAAATAGCTTGTCCGAGCAATGGGGCCACCGAAAGTTGTTTAACATTCGGCGGAAGGGTTTCTTTTGCCCATGGAATTGTATTTGTAATAATACATTCTTTAATAGGGGCATTTTTAAGTCTTTCAATAGCCGGGCCTGAAAGAACAGCGTGTGTAGCTCCGACGTATACTGCTTTTGCACCGGAATTTTTCAGCAGCTTGGAAGCTTCGCAAATTGTACCGGCGGTATCAATTATATCGTCGAACATAAGGCATACTTTGTTTTCTACGTCACCGATAATATGTGCGGCAATGGCTTCATTATGTTTATCCCTTCTTTTATCAATAATAGCCATAGGGATATTTAGATTTTTCGCAAAATGTCTTGTTCTGTTAGCGCCGCCCATGTCAGGACTTACAGCAACCATTTCATCGGGATTCAGACCTAAGTTTTTAACATAATCAACCAGGATAGGAGTTGCGAATATATGATCAACCAGAATATTAAAAAATCCTTGGATTTGACCGGTATGCAAGTCCATTGCAAGCACTCTGTTAGCCCCTGCTGTTGTGAGTAAATCAGCAACGAGCTTGGCGGTAATAGCTTCACGACCGGAGGTTTTTCTATCCTGTCTGGCATATCCGTAATAAGGTATAACTGCGGTAATTGTTTTAGCGCTGGCTCTTTTGAAAGCATCTATCATGATAAGAAGTTCCATCAGATTTTCGTTTACGGGATTGCATAGCGGTTGAACAATAAAAACATCATCGCCTCTAATGCTTTCTTTTACCTGAACGTAAATTTCGCCGTCAGCGAAATTTTTAATTACCATCGGTCCGACGGTTGTTCCCAGATAGTCTGCGATTTCTTGTGCTAATTGGGGGTTTGAGCGACCGGAAAAAAGTCTTATATCATGGGTAGGATTGACAGCTCGTTCAAGCTGAGGATAAGTCATTTCAAGCACCATGCGGAAATCCTTTCTTAATTTATTATAATAGTTGGCGTGTATTCATTGTATAACTAAAAACCAATTTAAAAAAGTATTTGTAAAATTATGTAACAAAAATAAAGAAGGAATGTTATGAATTTGTCATTTTGTGGAATGGTTATAATATAATAATCAAAGGATATGATTAAAGATGTCGTTTAAACAAGAAGAAGCAGCAGAAGTAAAAAATATATTAAAGGATTCAGATTTGGAAAACACCCCTGAAACCCTTGCGTCCGTAAAAGGGGGGGGGGGTAAAACCCTTATCAGATAAGGCTTTTGACTGTTTTATTGTAGTTGAGAAGTTTAGAAGTTTAGAAATTGAGCCAAAAGGGTTTCAAGGTCTCACAACATTCAAATTTGCAATAGTCGCTTCCTTCCCTTTTGAGGGAAGGTTAGGATGGGTGCTGAAAAAACACTACGAAATGTCGTGTTTTTCTTTTTCTCTCCAATTGGCAGTGCTTCAAAACTCTTCCCTCGCTCCTTTGGGGAGAGGGCTAGGGAGAGGGGCTGATATACATATTTGGTCTGGAAGTGAAGCTACTGGGCTCCTGTCATTGCGAGCGCAGCGAAGCAATCCAGTGGACTGCCACGAAAATCAAAGATTTTCTCGCAGTGACAGGGGTAAATGTTTTGGGCTGGGAAGTGAAACTACCAGTCTCATGTCCTTGCGAGGGGGTAAATGTTTTGGCTGGTTGGTCATTTCCCCTCGCCCTTTGCGTATACAATTGCGCAAAGACGATTCACGCCCAATGTGCCACGTCATTCTGAGCCCAACATCCATACAAGGGCGAAGAATCCCTAAAACTTTTACCCCACATAAATTAAGGAGGTGCGCATGATCACCTTCGGAACTGACGTAGCTGATTTAATATTACAGCGCACACTTTACGACAACACATTGGGCTTAAACAGCTCCATCGAGCGCATGACAAGCGGGTATAAAGTAAATCACGCCAAAGACAACGCAGCAGGGTATTC
>CALUVJ010000100.1 GCA_944324195.1 Candidatus Gastranaerophilales bacterium | reverse complement strand
GAATTGATGGATAAGATTGAACTTCCTAAGTCAATTAAAGACTTTGGTGTTGATGAACAAACATTTATGGATAACCTTGATGAACTTGTTGAACTGGCATTTGACGACCAGTGCACAGGTGCAAACCCTGCTTATCCTTTGATGTCTGACATCAAGAAAATCTACATCGATGCTTACTACGGTAACGTGTAAGTTAAATCAAGCATTAATGGGGCCTGAAGTGAAACTTCAGGCCCCGTTTTTTTGTAACAGTCAAAAATTCGTTACATAACTTTATATAAAATAATACTTAAGAACTATGTAAAAACGCGGATACACATTTTAAAATAATAATAGAGATATAAAGAAAGTGTGTGTTATTATGATCCAACCTGTCAATGCCTTAGCCCCTAAGGTATTTTTCAAGGGGCGCAATAATGATTCCGTAAATTTTGATGAGGCTAAACGAACGGAACGTAATCTGGCACTTGCTAATGCCGGCGGAATTTCTGCTGCAGCGGGTGCTTTAACAACCGTAATTGCCCGCAGTTATACTGCAACCTGGAAAAATGCAGGATTATTTGGTGTTGGTGCCGGTCTGATTACAATGATGTTTATTTGTCCGAAACTCTTGTACAAAGCAGGATTTAATACATCTCAGAGTGAAAAGGGAGCTGACTCATCAAAAAAATTGCTGGATATTAATACAAACAAAATCAGCAATTATTCAAAGAGTACAATAAAAAAACTGCGTTAATCCATCGGTGATTTTTTAGTAAATCCGAAACCTTCTTTAGCGACTATGTATAAACCATACGCCGCAAGTCCCCAAGCGCCGATTTTTGCCGTAATTCCTTTTGCCGCAAGGGCAATAGATGCGAAAGCTGCAGGAATTATATTTTCACCCAGTGAGTTAAAAAATCCTTTGGTAAAACCTTTAATACTTCCTGCTGCGGAGATAAACGGAGTATTCATTCTAAAGTTTGCAACTTTTTTTTGTATGGCATTTTGAACCTCGCTTTCATTGCTTAAGGTTCTTGTGTTTGCATGTATTTTAAGGTAATGGTCAGCTTCCATATCTTCTGAGACGCGTTTGGATTCTACTTTCCCTACGGAATATGCATCATAAAGGAGGGCGCTCATACCGGCGACACCTGCTGTTTTACATACTATGTTAGCCATCATTCCCATAGTTTTTATCCTTTATTTTCCTGCGGGTTTTCTTTTGTTGACGGGTCAGGAATATCCGTTATTTCTTTTCCTGCTGACATTTTAAGTAAAATATCCGCAGCTTGAAGTACATCTTCTTTATCGGCACTCGGGTTTTGCTGGATGTTATGGAGCAGAGTTACCGTGTAGTCGTTTCCGCTTGCCAGCTGGGAAGCGAATGCGCTTAGAGCTGCAATTCTAATTAGTTTTGAAGGATCCTGAAGCATTTTATTTAAAAGTGCGTTCAGGGCTGCATCATCATATCTGTCTTTGTCCTCATCAAGACGGGTCAAAATTTCTTTTGACGCCATAAGACGAATTTCATCATTCGGGTTGTTTAAATAATTTTCAAGAGATTTTATATAATCATCCGTGAGGGGAATAATTCCGTCTTTTTGTTTGTTTTTCTTTTCTTCTTCGGCGGCAGCGGCTCTTTGATCTAAATCATCAATTATGTTTGTAGATTTTGTCATATCATTTTCCTGAGCGTCTATATTCCCGTATGCTTTAGGTTGTTTTTCCGCAGCTTCTGTTTGCCCGGACTCAGCAGTTAATGGCTGTAAGCCGGTTTGCTCCTTAACTTCCTTAGGTGTTTGTACTTCCTGTACTCCTTCCTGAGGGGTTAGAGCTGCTTTTTCATCTTTCAAAGCGACTGCATCTTCTGCCGTTTTATTTTCAAGATTTTTTAAGTCTGCCGGAATACTTTTATTTTCGGCCGGAGCGGGAAGATTTTGGTAGTTATAATTGTTCAGGTAATACTGCGGAGGATAAGCTATTGTCTGTTGCGGAAGGTAATTTTGCGGAGCCGGCTGCGGCTGATATGTGTTAGCTAAACTTGCAGGCATTGCTTCTCCGATACCGTTTGGCGGAGTAATGCTCTGACAATACGGATTTCCCATGCAATATGCATTTTGGCCTGCATTATACATTCTGCTTTGAGGAATTTGCGGTGCTGAACCGTTAGCATAAACTGCAGGGTTTGCTATTTGTATTGTAACGCCTGAATAATTAGGCTGAGGATTAAATATTGGATTTGTCATAAATTTACCTTCTTTACACATTTATTACTTATATAAAGTTTGTAACAAAAGAAAAATTGCCTGTCATCTCTTTTTTTGTTACGATATGTGAAGAGGTTTAGGAATGGGAATTAAGGTTTTAGACTGCACTCTGCGTGATGGTGCATATATTGTAAACGGAAAATTCGGTGAAGAACGTATTGCAGACATAATACATACGCTGCGTGCCGCAGGCGTTGATATTGTTGAGTGCGGCTGGCTGAGGCAGGAAGCTCATAGTAAAGATGATGTGTTTTTTAACCGTCCTTCGGATTTAAAGGCGGAGAGTCAGAGCTTTGCTCTTATGCTGGATTACGGAAAATATGACCTTGATAAACTCGATTTGAAATGCAATATAGGAATAATCAGAATTGCTTTTTATAAAGAAGATTTAGATAAGATTTCTTTTGCTGCGGAAAAAATTAAAACAAAAGGCTACAGAGTTTTTTTGCAGGCTTCTAATACGATTGATTATAATGAAAAAGAGTTGGAAAAATTATGCAAAAGGGCGAATTTTGTAGGTGCTGACGCTATTTATATAGTTGATTCTTTCGGCTCAATGTTTCCAGAGGATTTAGAGCGGCTTATAAATACTTATGACGAACTTATCGGGCAGAATATAGAAATCGGGTTCCATTCGCATAATAATATTCAACTTTCTTTTGCTCTTGCAATTCAATTTATTAATAAACTGCAAGGCAGAAATATCATAGTGGATTCATCTCTTTGCGGAATCGGGCGCGGTGCGGGTAATGTTCAGACGGAATTACTGTTGGAATACTTGAAGCGGCAGGGAGAAGAATATAATACGGAAATCATCTGGCAGGGAATAAAAGAATATATTGAACCGCTTTATAAAGATTACAGCTGGCAATATACCCCTCAAAAGGGTTTTAAAGGCATAAATAAACTGCATCCTAATACAATTTTGAATAATTACACCATATAAACGATGGTAGTCATGCCCTCATGATGTAAAGTATAAGAGGTACATTTAGTACCTGAACAGACATGAGACGAGGTAAGGTAAGTTGAAGAAATTCAAGTTTCGGCTGCAAGTCGTGCTTGACAAGCGTGAAAAAGAGCTCGAAGAGCGGCAGATGGAAATGTCCAGAATTTTAACCGCCCTGAATGAGCAGCAGGCAAAACTTCAAAATATCTTAAACCGTCAGGAGGACAATACCAGGCAGCAGGAGGAACTTGCAACCTCTGAAAATCTTCAGGTCGTAAGGCTTGAAGGACACAGGGCTTTTGGAATTAAGCTTACGCAGGATGCCAGAAATCAGGAAAGGATTATTTCCAATACAAAGGCAATACTTGCAAGAAAGCAGCAGGAAGTAAAGGAAGCTCACCAGAAAGTAGAAGTTCTGAAAAAACTGAAGGAAAAACAGGAAAAGCAGTATTATCAAGAATTTCTGCATCTGGAGATGAAAGAGATTGACGATATTACATCCGCAAGATTTAAGATAGGTTAGAATGGTTCAAAGTTTATTAAATAATCTAAATATTATAAAGCCGGAAACAACGCCGTCAAAAATATCATCGAAATTTGCCGATGATACAGCGGCAAAAACTGATTTCGAGAAACTGTTTAACAGGCAGAAAACAGATTTTTCTAATGATAAATCACAAGGTACACGCCTTGGAGACGCTGAACGTGTTCGCACTGATGAAACTGAAGAAACAGATGATACAGTTATAGAGGATAAAGATTCACAAACTGTCACTGAAAAAGATACTTTTGCCGGAAGTATTGCCTTTGATTTCAAGCAATTGATTGAATTTGTCAAATCAGCTTCTAAAGACGACAGTGATTCTAACGAAGATACGGAAGATACCGAAAGTATTAATGATATAGAAGGTCTTGACGGAATTTCCGATACTGCAGAAAGCAGCGGGACAGAGGAATTAGACGCTGAAAAAATCACAAAAAATCTTCTTCATATAGAAGATGATGAGGATAAGAAAAAAGAAGAAACCGGTGAATCAGAATCAGCAGAACAGGAAAGTATGCAGACTGATGAGGTTGAAAATACAATAACTTACGACAAGTTAGACAGTTTTTTGCAGGATTTTGAAATAACACCGGAAGAAGTTGAGACAACTATAGAAACACAAACCGCTCCTAAGGAAGCAAGCGGCGAGAAAGTGAGCGGCGAAAACTCGGAAGTTAATCTTGAAGATATAATTAGCGAAGAAGAGCTTAAAGAATTAAATATAGAATCAGTTGAAGCTGAAACTTCCGGCTCAAACAACAATGAAGCTGACCTTATGCAGCATCAGAGCGCAGAAGAGCAGGGAGTCAAAGCAATGATTCAGGGTGAAGCGGATTTTTCGGCGGAAATAAAGCCTGCCATGCAGACCCAGGCGGCTCAAAATACAAATGCTAAAGCAGTTACAGCAGAAATTTCACCAAGCAGAATTATAGAACAAATTACAAAGCAGATGGAAGGAATCGGAAATTCAAAA
>CALUVJ010000099.1 GCA_944324195.1 Candidatus Gastranaerophilales bacterium | reverse complement strand
TATTAAAGGATTAACACCGCTGGAATTTTTGAATAAATGTAACTAATTGCTTGACATGTACAGCAATGACGTTGAACTAGTTATTGTCAGGTAAAACCTGACCTACAATTCTATTCACTATTCACTATTCACTAGTCACTAGTCACTAGTCACTAGTCACTAATCACCAGCCCAATACATTTACCCCCTCTATTCACTACTCACTATTCACTATTCACTAGCCCAATACATTTACCCTTCACTCTTCACACTTTTGTCAAAGATTTCTCTGACTTTTTCTCTGTCATCAAAATGAATGGTTTCGTCAGCCAGAATCTGATAATTTTCGTGTCCTTTGCCGGCAACAAGAACTACGTCGTTAGGCTGGGCAATTTTATATGCTTCTTTTATTGCAAGCTCTCTGTCCGGTTCAACTATAACATCGTTAACGCTTCTAAAGCCGGCAAGAATGTCAGTAATAATTTGCTGCGGATCCTCCGAGCGCGGATTGTCGCTTGTGACAATAACTTTGTCCGCATATTCTTCGGCAATAGCTCCCATTTTTGGTCTTTTTGTTGCGTCTCTGTCTCCGCCGCAGCCAAACAAACATATTAATTTCCCGTCACTTGGCGTAATATCTCTGGCTGTTTTTAATACATTCATTAACCCGTCAGGTGTATGTGCATAATCAACAATAACGGTAGGCTTATTGATTACGATTTCAAATCTGCCGGCAACTCCGCCAAGTTCTTCAAGTTTTTTAATTGATTTTTCAACATCCATTCCTAATGCAATAGCGGTAGTTAAAGCGGCAAGAACATTATAGACGGAAAACATGCCGTTCATTTTCAGATTTACATCATATTTTTTATCTTTAATACAACAAGTAAAAGACGCGCCATTATGATTGAATTTAATATTTTCCGCTTTGACATCTGCAGGATTATTGACACCGTATTTGTAAGTACTTACGGTTGGTGAAATTACATTTAAGAATTTTTCCGCATATTCATCATCAGCATTAATAACGGCAAAGTCTCCCGCTACAAGCCGCTCAAAAAGTAAAGCTTTTGCTTTAAAATAATTGTTCATTGTGATATGGAAATCCAAATGATCTTGGGTTAAATTAGTAAGCACCGCACCGTTAAAATCGCAAAAATCGACTCTATGCTGCGCTAATGAGTGGGATGAAACTTCCATGACAACGTTTTTAATACACTTTTCATTTATTTCATAAAATAATCTTTGCAGTTCAGGCGCCTGAGGTGTAGTATGTTTAGCATCGTGATAAGTATCACCCGAGAAAAATTTATGTCCGAGTGTTCCTATTAATGCACACTGCTGTCCGTCCGCTTCAAATAATTGCTGAATCAAATGTGTAACAGTTGTTTTTCCGTTTGTTCCGGTTACCCCAATGATATTTAACTTTTTCGATGGTGAAGAATAGAATAAATCAGAAATCTGTGCAATAATTTCACCGGTATTTTCTACCACAATTTGAGGAACATCAAGATTAAGCCTTCTTTCTACTATGCAAGCACAAGCCCCGTTTGAAAAAGCTTCTTCCGCGTATTCATGCCCGTCTACATGTTCGCCTGTTAAGCATATAAACAAGTCATTAGGTACAGTTTTTTTAGAATTATAAGATATGCCCATAATTTCATCTGACATATTATCGACATTTACAAGTTCTATATAATTAATGTTATCTATTAAAGTTCTTAATCTCATTTTAAGTTCCTTTCTATTCTTTTGTCTCCTGATTTCCGGCAACTCCGGAATTAAATTTATCCGGCTGCAAATTCAAAATGTGTGAAATTTGCGTGGAAATCTCTTTAAAAATAGGTGCTGCAACAGTGTTTCCCCAGATTTCACCTCCCTGAGCGGAATCGACTATTACGTATATTAACACCTGAGGATTGCTGGATGGCATATATCCTACAATAGATGTGTATAATTTATTTGTATAACCGCTGCCATTTTCTTTTGGTTTAATAGAAGTTCCGGTTTTGGCAGCAATATTGTAACTGTCGGATTTAATAGGAGATTTGCTTCTGTTTATACTTTCCGTAAGAAGCTCCGTAACAATTCTGGCATGCTCCGGTGTCATGACTTGTTCTTTTTTTATTTTAGTATTTTCCTCTTCCGGAGAATACTTTATAACGTGCGGTGTAATTTTCAGCCCGTCATTTGCAATTGCTGCAATTGCGGAAGCCATTTGTATTGCAGTTACGGAAGAACCATATCCGTATCCCATGGAAGCATGGTCTGAAGCATCCCATTTTCCGGGATACTTCAATAATCCTACGGACTCACCCGGTAAATCTATACCTGTTTTTTCTCCAAAACCAAATTTTTTCAGCATTCTGTAGAATTCAAAACGATTCATCATTTGAGCGACAACAACAGAACCTACATTACTTGAATGTTCAAATAAATATACAAGATCAATCATTCCCGGATTAGGGTGTCTGTTGTAGTCATAATTCTTAATTGTCCACCAGCCGACCTTTATTTTACCGGTATCATTAATTCTTGAATAGCGGTTAAGTTTACCCAGCTCTATTGCGGAAGCAACGGTTATGGCTTTAAATGTTGAGCCCGGCGGAAAAACATCGGTTAACGTCCAGTTTTTAGTCTGAAAACTTGTTGCATTTTTAAAGTTATTAGGGTCAAAATACGGATATACCGCATAAGCAAGAATTTCACCGTTACGCGGATTCATGACAATTACGGCGCCACGGTGCGCTTTGAATTTTTCTATAGCCTTCATTAACTCTTTTTCGCAAACGTGTTGAACAGCCGCATCAATAGTCAGAGTAACGTCTTTACCCTTAGTCGGTTTTGTTGTGGCAACAGGATCTGTTTTTAAATCAAATATTACTTTTCCGCCCGGTGTAACCTCAAAGTTAGAAGCCTTCGCGACACTTTCCAAAGTATCTTTAGCAGTCAACTCCACGCCGGAAGCAACATCCGCATCAAAGTTATAATAACCCAAAACGTGCGCTGCAAGTGTTCCCTGGGGATATGTTCTTATACTTTTTTTATCCATGGATATTTCGCGCAGATTAAGCTTTGCGATTTCATCACGTGTATGTCTGTCAATATTTTTTTTAAGTGAAATTACCGATACGTCTTGCTTTAGCTTCTCGGTTAAATCAACCTGAGATATTTTCAAAATAGGTGCAAGAATTTTTGCGAGTTCTTCGGGCGTATGGTCAAAATCCTTTTTTATTGCAAATACATTGAAGTAAACGGTATCCGTAGCAAGTTTAATTCCGTTTCTGTCATAAATATTGCCCCTCATAACAAAAGAATTTGCGCGTCTTTGGTTTTCGGCCTTCATTCTGAAATGCCTGATATCCAATACTTGTAAGGAAAATAAATAAACAATAAAGAGCAGAACAACAAGCAGAAAAATGCCTTGTATCCAATCAAGACGATTTGAAAAGACATTATTCCTGTTAGGAGCCGTATTCTTCCTCATAATTCCCCCATTCAATAATATCACAAGTGCCGGGAATTTAAAAGCATTTTAACAAAAAGGCATGCCTGTAAATTAGTGTAATTTTTACACGAAAACTCATTGACCATATGGGCTATTTTTTAAGTGTATTTTTGACATTTTATCCCTAAACGCGCACTAATATTGGGTTTTACAAAAGTTAACAATAAAGATTTTACCCTCTTGACTTTTTATTTAATATGATGCATAATGAAATTGTTGAATGAAGTGTAAATCAAACACTTAATAACAACAGAAAGTTCACAGAGGTGATAACTATGATGATTAATAAAATGTCTAATATAAATTTAATAAATCCGGCTTTCAAAGCTGAAAAAATTTCAAGAGATATTGAATCTCAAAACGCAATCCTTATGCTGAGAGATCCAAAGGCATCTGTTAAATTCCAACAAAGTCAGGAATTTGCTCAAAATGCGGACTCTGTAAATGCAAATCCTCTAAAGGCTTTGGGTTACAAATTGTACAGAACTTTTAGTATGATTCGTGATAATGATCAGGCTCCGCAAAATGAGACAAGACAATTTGTTGCAATTGCATAGCCGAATTAATAAGCTTTTTAACATTTACCATAGAACACACACACTTTAAAAATCTATAATATAATACACACACATAATTTAGCGGTAATTTACAATTTGATTATCGCTTTTATTTTTGCTTAATTTACTTTTGGCTTTACTTTTATGCCCATTTATGCTCTAATAAAAAGAGTTGAGTGGATTTTGAGGGGGGACAATTTACTTGCGGCGCCTTTGCAAAATTCGACTTGTTTGAAAAATCGAATTAGAAAATTTACTATAATAAAGGAACAAACAGGAGAGGTTATGAAAACAGAAGAAAGAACATTTGTTGCGATTAAACCGGACGGTGTGAAGAGAGGAATGATAGGAAAAATCCTTGAAAGGTTTGAGAATAAAGGGTTTAAAATTGTTGCAATGAAACTGCTTCAAGTTACACCGGATTTGGCGGCAAAACATTATGAAGAACACCAGGGTAAACCGTTTTATAATCGTCTCGTACATTATATTACAAGTGGGCCGATTGTTGCAATGGTTGTGGAAGGATACGAAGCTGTAGAAAGTGTAAGACATATTGTCGGAGCAACAAATCCGCAAAAGGCAGATGTAGGTACTATCAGAGCAGATTTTGCCCAAGTTATGGAATATAATATTATTCACGCTTCTGATTCTCCGGAAAGTGCTCAAAGGGAGATTAACTTGTATTTCAAGCCGGAAGAAATTTACGATAACTGGCAATCTATGCTTGAAATGATTACCTATGACGAAGAACGGTTTGAGGGGTAATGTGTGAAGCGTGAGAGGTAAATGGATTGGGCTAGTGACTAGTGACTAGTGAATAGTGAATAGAATTGTAGGTCAGGTTTTACCTGACAATAACTAGTTCAACGTCATTGCGAGGGTAAATGGATTGGGTTGGTAAGTGGAACTACAAGCTTCATGTCATTGCGAGGAGCGAAGGCGACGAAGCAATCCAAAACAAATTTGACAATTGAATAAAAATGGACTGCCGCGAAAATCAAAGATTTTCTCGCAGT
>CALUVJ010000098.1 GCA_944324195.1 Candidatus Gastranaerophilales bacterium | reverse complement strand
AGAATAAATCATTTTTTAATGCTCCGGAGCTTTCTTTTGTTTTTTCATAATTATTAACAAAGTCGACAAGTAAACTCCGTTTTTCAGGACTAATATTAATAAATCCATTCATAGCGTATTCATTAAGACCATCGAGTTTTGAAATGGAAACCATAAAATTGGTAAAGCCTTCAATGTCATCAATTTTTGCTTCTGCCAGCGCTCTAAAGCTGTTTATTATATCAGCGTTTTCGTTTTCGGCTTTGCAGGTTTTGACAATTTCCAGCGCTTTGGCTAATTTTTCCGGTTCCATTTCAAGCATGGCTTCTATATCTTTATTTGAGATAAAGCTATACTTACCTGACAAACTCATCGCTTCTAAGATAATATTTGACTGCTTAAGCTCAGGATTATAGCCGCCATAAACTATAAAATTGATAATATTCCTCCGGCTGAATTTGGAACTTTCCAGTTTATCCAGGATGAATTCGGCATTATCAGGAAATTTTTTCAGAACTGAAAGAATAGATCTGTAATAATCGTTAGAGAGATTTTGTTCATCTTTCAGTAATTCTTTTAATCTTTGTTCTTGTTGAACAAAATTATTTTTTGTATCAGGTTTGTGTGAAATCTCTTGGGATACTACAGACGGGTTGTCTGCTATATGTGGAGTTTCGCCCCCCCCCCCGTGATGAAGTTTCAATTTGCATAGCAAAATCCGCAGGATTAACTGCAACCTGACGCCCGTCAGGTGTAACCGCGATTGCCTGATGCTGTAATTCTGCTTCTCTGAACATTTGTTTGCTGGCTTGAATACCGGTAAATGTCGAAACAATGATACCGATAATATTACCTTCAGTCAGACTGCCCGCGGTGTCGGAACTTTGAAGCACTCCCATCATAGCAAGATCTCCGGCCAGTGAGAGTGAAAAATCAGTAGATTTTTCAGCTACCAGTGCAACCCATGGCGAATAACCTTTTGATAAAAGGTTACTTGCAATTTGCGTCCCTTTTTGACCGGCATATCCTCCGATAGCAAATCCTGCCAAATCCATAGCCAGAGCTTTAGATAATTCTTTAACCTCCTTGGATTGAACATGATCTCTCGAAAGCGCATCAGTAAAACCTAAAATATTTTTTGCAGCCATACCTGTCAGGGCGACTTTTCCACCAAATCCAACCAGCGGAACGCATCCGGTTACACCGCCAATGACCATTAAGCCCATGCCTGCCATTGAAACTCCGCCGCTGTAGACTTGAATTGCAGTATAGTTATCGTCCTCCATGGCTTTAGCCAACTCAGAACTGCTAACTGTCCCCATCGCAGCCGTATTGGCTTTTTCATGGGCTTTTATGTAGGTGTCAATGTCTTTACCGCCTAAAATTTTATCCAGAGTCGCTTTTTGTTCCTGCTGTCCGAAGCGCAGTATAGTATTAATTGCTCTGTTTTTATCTTTATCACCCGGGAATGCAGCCATATCCAGGCTAATCTGATTGTGCTCATTCTGTAAAACTATTATTGGAAGCCCTGATTTTTTTATCGCAAGTTCCAGATTCTTTTTTGCCGCATTTGTGTCAGGAGAATTTGCATAATAATTTTGATAGAGTGAAATCAATTCATTTAATCGTTTATTCGCGTCCGGTTCCGGAGGCACATAAACCGTCCCGTACATACCGCCGCTGCTTACCGGTCTTGTCGCATCGCTGTAGGCATCAAGCATCTGTCCGGCAGCTGTTGCAAATTGGTTATATTTGTTAAATGCGCCAGTCGCAACATTTAACTCTCCTTTTTTCTGTGCCAGTTCTTCTAATAATTCTTCTGAAAATTCTGTTCCGCGTTCGAGTTTGTAAACCTCTTCAAAAGTCATTGGCTCAAGGGTGTCATAATCGTTTTGAACGGTCATTCCTTTTATAAATTTAACATTTGATTCAAGAGGTACTTCCTTTTGAAGCTCTTTTTGAAACATTTTGTATAAATTTTCAAGGAAATCGTCTGTCTGCGCATCATCCATCATAATAAGTGAATGTTGCATTGACTTAATTCCAGCCATTGTCGGGATTTCGTTTATTCTTCTTTGAATAATACTATCCAGAAGCTTTTCAAACTCTTTACGTGATAAATTCCCTCTATAGAGGTCGATAAAGTCTATTCCGGATTTTTCATCCTTTTCAAAGACTCTTTTCATAATCATTTCCTTAAGGCGCAGCTTATTTTGTTCATAATAATCTTTTCTGGTTAAAGTTCCTTCTTGTGCTTTTTGAAGATACCCGATACCATCAATTTGTCCGTTCAAGACTTCTCCGACATTTTTCTCTGAAAGTTCCGCGTCAAAAAATTCTTTTATGGAATCATAACCATCTGTAACCCAGCCTGCATCCTGCCGGCGGATTATCTCTATAGCATTTTGGACATCTTCGGAAAGGTATTGGATTGTTAAATTCTTGGCTTGTTCTTCTGTAAGCTCAATAGGTTGTACTACCGGTTGTCGTGGTTTTTGAGGAGATTCGTCTTGAACTTCCAGTGTTAAGCCTTTACATCGGGATGTTGGATTAATTTCAAATGTAAAAATTCCGGAGCCTAAAAAATCTGTTTGGGTTCGGTTTGGATCAAGTGATGCAAAGCAAGGGTATAGCTCGCCGATTTTATCTCCCATATCCTTTTTCATGATAGAAAAAACTGCATCATCAGTTAGAACATAACCTAATTTATGCTCCTGACGATACGAACTGATTGCATTCAATTGTTCAATCGTAAATTTTGAAGTCATCCACTACAATCCTTTACCGATAATAATTATGTTAATAATTTCGGTAAAAATCTTTTCCAACTTTAGGGTATTTTGCGATTTGTAACAAACAATGTAAAAAATAGCATTGGGTCTTTAAAGTATATGACCATTAGTCATTGACTTCAAGTCATTAATGTGTTATAATGTTTTATAATCAGGAATATTTTATGAACAAAAGACAAAAATCTGCAGCAGAAACAAAACGAAAACTTATATCAGCAGGCTTGGAACTTATTAAAGAAAAAGGCTTTGATGCAATTAATGTTGAAGATATTACAAAAAAAGCCGGGGTTGCAAAAGGAACATTCTATGTTTATTTCAAACACAAAGAAGATATTGTTATGGAAATAAGCAGAACACCGTTTGGGGAAATCGCAGATGAACTCGAACAAATGGAAAATGTTGAATTGTTTGAAAAACTGAGGCATTATTTTCGTAGATTTATGGAACAGGTTGAATTTTGCGGAATTCAAATCTGCCGTGAATGGATAAGAAATGTAATTGATCCGAATAATGTACCGGAAACAATGGACAGCAAAAAGTGGTTCTATGATTACGAAATGCTTGAACGTATCCTGAAAAACTCAGAGGAACTTAAAGAAGATACTCCTGTTGAGTTATTAACCCACATTATAATCAGCGAACTTTACGGAATGATGCTAAGCTGGTGTATGTCAGACGGAAAATTTGAGCCGTTAGGCTGGACAGACAGATTTTGCGATGTTCAACTTAAGGCAATATTTAAGCCTTATTTGAAATAAAGGAGAATTGCTTATGAAATACAGAAAACTAAGAGATATAGAAGTATCTGCTGTTGGTATCGGTTGTATGGGATTTTCTCACGGTTACGGCGCAATTCCGACAGAAGAAGAATCTATAAGACTTATGCACAAAGCTTATGATTTAGGCTGCACACTTTTTGATACGGCAGAAGCTTACGGCCCTTATACAAACGAAACTCTTGTAGGCAAAGCGGTTAAGCCTTTCAGAGATAAAATTATTTTAACTACAAAGTTTGTTCCTGTATTCCAGCCAGGGCAGGAAATTCCGGAAGGAAAACTCAGCAAAAAAGGTATAACTAACGCTCTAAACGATTCTTTAAAAAGATTGCAGACCGATTACATTGACATCTATTATGAACACAGGGTTCCTTTAGACAGTAATGTAGAAGAAGTTGCCGGCTGGATGGGCGAATTTATTAAAGAAGGTAAAATCCGCGCCTGGGGACAGTCACAGTCGACACCCGAACAGATTAAAAAAGCCCATGCAATTACTCCATTAACTGCCATTCAAAGCGAATATTCAATGATGGAGAGAATGTTTGAAAAAGATGTTATACCTCTTTGCAAAGAACTTAATATCGGTTTTGTTGCATTTTCACCTATGGCAAGTGGCTTTTTGAGCGGGAAATATAACAAAAATACTCAATACAAAGGCGATGATGTAAGACGTGTAATCACAAGATTTGCACCAGAAAACGTTGTGAAAAATCAGCCACTTTTGGATTTGTTGCATGAAGTTGCAGACAAAAAAGGTATTACACCTGCTCAAATTTCTTTAGCATGGATGCTTCATAAATATCCTCATGTTGTACCAATTCCGGGTATGCGAAAAGATGAAAGGGTAATAGAAAATCTAGGAGCTGCAGATGTTATTTTAACCAACGAAGAATTTAACAACATTGAAAAAGAATTAAATAAAATCACAATCTACGGCAACCGGACAGATGAAGATATTCACAAACTCGGAACTGTTAAGTCAATGGATTATAAAGGTGAAATTGTAGAAAATTAAAGGGAAATAAATATGCAGACAGTAAAATTAAACAACGGTGTAGAAATGCCAATTTTAGGTTACGGGGTTTTTCTTGTTGACCCGAAAGAATGTGAAAGATGTGTAACTGATGCTATTGACGTTGGTTACAGAATGATTGATACAGCACAGGCTTATTACAATGAAGAAGGTGTCGGTGCTGCAATAAAAAAATCAGGAATAAAAAGAGAGGAATTTTTTCTTGTGACAAAAGTCTGGATAACAAATTCCGGTGAAGAAAAAGCTGCAAAATCAATTGACGAATCTTTGCAAAAATTACAAACGGATTATGTAGATTTACTCTTAATCCACCAGCCGTTTGGTGATTATTACGGAACCTATAGAGCTATGGTAAAAGCCTATAAAGAGGGAAAGACAAGAGCAATCGGCGTCAGCAACTTTTTCCCTGACAGATTTGTTGATTTGTGTAATTTTGTTGAAATAAAACCAATGGTTAACCAGATGGAAACACACGTATTTCAGCAGGAAAAATTTTTGCGTAAATATTTGGATAAATATAATACCCGGCTTATGTCGTGGAGTCCTATGGCAAGAGGCGAAAACAATTTCTTTAATAATGAAGTTTTGAAATCAATTGGAGATAAATACAATAAAACAGTTGCACAGGTTGCACTGAGATTTTTAACACAGGAAAATGTCATTGTTATTCCAAAATCTACGCACAAAGAAAGAATGAAAGAAAACTTTGAAATATTTGACTTTGAACTCTCAAACGAAGATATGAACACTTTAAGAGCCTTAGACAAAGGCGAAAGCATCTTTGTAAACCACTACGATCCTGAGTTTGTGCAGAGTATTATAAACTATTAAAAATCAAATGTAAAGAAACACCTTAAATGATTATTTGTAACAGTTAAAAAGATTATTTGAGAATTATTCTCTATATTTATTT
>CALUVJ010000097.1 GCA_944324195.1 Candidatus Gastranaerophilales bacterium | reverse complement strand
TGGTTTTCTTTAATAAATTCAATTTCTATAGGAATAAGGTTAAATCTCATTGCAGTATTTTCAATGAGCGGCGTTATCTTTTCCAAGATTTCGTGTCTGTTAATTTCCTGCTTCATAAGACTCCTTCCTTTGATGTCCGGGGTGTGGTAACTATCAATTATAAAGATATATTTACCCCCCGCCTAATAAAAAAAGAACGGGAATAATAACCGTTCTTTTTCTAAGAAACTATTCACAATTTGAGTATATCAGATATACAGTCATTTGTAAATCGTTTTATTAAGGTTTATGAAGACGCTTAATTACAATCTGGGCAATTTTACCGAGCCCGAGCATAACGGGGCTTGCCAGAGGAATCGGTGTAAGAAATCCGATTGCGCCGGCTATATATGGTAAATCATCAATCGTTGTTGCTTTCGCTATTTCTTTTGTAACCCCTTTGCTTATTCCGTAAGCTCTTCTGATACTGCCGTAGTTGTGCTCTCTTGAATAAGTGTTGGCATCATTATAGCCTGTATGGTATGCATTTTTAAACCTTACAGATGCTTCTTTGATACTCCGGTTTGTGTTTTGTATAATCGGTAAAATCTTCATAGTTTTATTTTTGCACAAAAATATTTATGATAAAATGTTTACTAAGAGTAATTGTAAATATGAGGATTTAATAAAATGACACAACAAACAAAAGAACCTGTTTCGGCAAAAGAATCAATAAGACAAACAAGAATTCAAAAACTTGCCGAACTTGCTGATAAAGGTATTAATCCGTATCCGTATTCTTTTGATAAAGATGCTGATGCAAAAGATTTGCAGGAAAAATATAAAGACCTTCCTGCCGGTGAAGAGACCGAAGATTTCTATTCTGTAGCCGGAAGAGTTATGGCTATCAGAAATTCAGGTATGTTCATAGATCTTATGGATACAACAGGCAAAATCCAGATTTTTTCACACAAAGAAAATATGGACCCTGAAATGGTTAAAACTCTTAAGCTGGTTGATATTGGTGATATATTAGGCTTTTACGGCTCAATAAGAAGAACTCCGCGCGGAGAATTATCAATAAAGGCTAAAAACTTCAAAATGCTTTCAAAATCTCTTCTTCCGCTTCCGAATAAGCAAATAAGCGAAGAAAAGCTTGAACAGTTAAAAATGTACCACACAATGTCCGACACAGAGACAAAATACCGTCAGAGATATGTGGATTTAATTGTTAATGAAAAAACAAGAGATACTTTCAGAAAAAGAAGCCTTATAATTCAAAAAGTAAGAGAATACCTGACTAATCAAGGATTTTTGGAAGTTGAAACTCCAATGCTTCATACACAGGCTTCCGGAGCTAATGCAAGGCCGTTCATTACACATCATAATGCTTTAAATATGGACTTAACCTTGAGAATCGCTCCTGAGCTTCACTTAAAAAGACTTATGGTTGGTGGTTTAAATGAAAAAATCTTTGAACTATCAAGGTGTTTTAGAAATGAAGGTATTGACACACGTCATAATCCGGAATTTACTATGATTGAACTTTACCAGTCTTATGTGGATTACAATGAAATGATGGTTTTGACGGAAAATCTTGTAGCATATGTCGCTCAGGAGGTTCTCGGAACTACAAAAATTAAATACGGCGATAATGAAATAGACTTAACTCCGCCATGGGACAGAAAAACAATGCTCGGAGCAATTAAAGAATACACAGGCGTTGACTTTGGCGAGTTCTTTACTGCTAAGGAAGCTTATGACAAAGCTAAATCAATGCATATTGAAGTTGATGAAGAAATGAACTGGGGACAAATTGTTGAAGCTGTATTTGAAGCAACTGTTGAACCTACATTAATCCAGCCGATACATATTATTGATTATCCTAGAGAAATCTCTCCTCTGGCTAAAGTTCACCGAGATAATGACAGGCTGACAGAGCGTTTTGAGACAAGGGTTAACGGATGGGAAATCGCAAATGCGTTTTCAGAACTTACTGATCCAATAGATCAACGCCACAGATTCGAAGCTCAGGCTCTTGCCAAAGCAAACGGCGACGAAGAGGCAATGTCTTATGATGCAGATTATATAAACGCTCTTGAATACGGTCTTGCACCGACAGGCGGTATGGGAATGGGAATTGACAGGCTGGTAATGCTTCTGACAAATTCTCCTACAATTAGAGATGTAATCGCGTTCCCGACATTAAAGAAAATTGAAAGTTAGTTAATAAGGGCGGAGCTTTTTTCAAAAGCTCCGCCCCTCTAAAATGAGATATGAAAGAACTGGATTTAATAAAGGTAATAAAAAAACAAATCGGAGATGAGTACATCGGAGACGATTGTGCTTATCTCAAAGATTTGGGGATTGTAATTTCTCAGGACAGTCTGGTTGAAGATATTCATTTTAAAAGAGAATGGTGCACTCCTTATCAACTCGGTTACAAGTCAGTTGCAGTCAATATAAGTGATATTTTGGCATCAGGGGCAGAACCTGCTTATCTTACGATTGCGTTATCCTTACCTAAAGATATAACGGAAGATTTTGTTGCGGAATTTTACCGCGGGGCAAAGCAGGCATTATGCGGTGCAAAAATTGTAGGAGGCGATATTACGGGAGCTGATAAGATTTTTATATCAGTTGCGGCTATCGGAAAGACCAAAGGCAGAAAAATATCTTCCCGGAGTGCCGCAAAACCCGGTTATAAGGTAATAGTTGCATCTAAAAGCCTTGAAAAAATCGGTAAAAGCTCTAAAGGGCTTAGAGAATTAATACAGGGCGGAAGTAATATGGATTTAATCAGAGCCCATTTGGAGCCTGAATTAGACGTGGAATTTTCACGGAATATATCTGAGCAAATTAATGATGGTTATGCAATGATGGACACGTCAGACGGCTTAGCGGACGCTTTATTTAAAATTGCAGAAGAAAGCAATGTCAGCATAAATTCAGAATATATGGAAGGAATATTCGGAGCCGAAGATTATATTCTTGTTGCTGCTGTGCCGGAAAATTTCTTAAAACAAATTAAAGACTATTTAATCATTGGCGAAGTTATTGAAAAACAGGATTATGTTATTAAAATAGGTGATAAAAAATATAAAAAATATAAAAATTATGATGAATTAAACTTATTTAACCACTTTGGAGGAGATGATGAATAAATTTTCTGTAATAATACCGGCAGGAGGAACCTCCTCGCGGTATGGGAATACAAATAAGCTTCTGGAAAAAATTAAAGATAAAACGGTTATAGAAGAAACGGTTTCAAAGTTTGTTGATTTTGATGAAATAACTGAAATAATTATTCCTGCAAACGCGTCTATAATCGATGAGTTAAAGGAATTATTAACTAATCCGAAAATAAATATTATAGAAGGCGGAAACACAAGGCAAAAATCAGTTTATAATGCCCTGCAGGTTGTTAATAATGATTATGTCCTTATTCATGACGGTGCAAGACCGCTTATACGCAAAGATACCATAGATTACGTCTTAAAAGCGGTGCTCGATAAACAGGCCGTATCAGTTATGACCAAAACAACCGATACTATAAAGGAGGTTGATTCAGAAGGCCGGATTATACGCACTATAGACCGCTCTAAACTATACAATACGCAGACTCCTCAGGCTTTTAAAACGTCTATAATAAAAGAGGCGCATGATAAACTGCAGGACGGTAATTTTACGGATGATTCTTCTATGCTTGAATATCTGGGAATACCGGTCTACATCGTAAACGGAAGCTATACAAATATTAAGATTACTATAAAAAGCGATTTAGATTTTGCAAGGCTTTATATTTAATCACATGAATTAGAAGGAATTATTAATTTATTTTATTAATTAGTTCCGAGAGCTACCTAATTTTATTGATTTTTTATAAAAAATATTTTAATTAACGGTTCAATAGAGAAGATTTGCATAAACTTTTATAGTGGTATCACAAGGTGGTATCCCTATGAAAAAATTTATCTCTATAATATTAATACTTCTTTTTATAATTACTTCTTATCCTGTAAATGCAGCTATTAAAAGCCAATCAAGTACAATTTCAAAAATTGAGAATGACATATACGGCTTTGACTATTCTAAAGACTCTGCTAAAAACAGAATAGAAAGACTTGAAAAAACTATATACGGAAAAGTTAATACCGGTGATATTAATAAGCGTTTGACAAAGCTTTCCGGAGATATTTCCGCTGACGTTATAGGGCTGGAAATAACACCTGTTGAAGATACGTTTGCAGAAGCTGATGAAGCTGTAGCTGACAGTTCTGTTAATTATCCTATAGTTGATGAAATTGAAAAGAAACTTTTTAATGAAACCTACAAAAACAGAGACTTTCACACAAGAATTGTTACCATTGAAAAGAAATTATTCGGTAAAGTTTATGATGTAGATGATTATTCTACCCGTATGGACAGAATCAAAGCAGAAATCATGCCGGAAACTGTCGATTATACGGACAGATTTGCGCATGAATACCGCGATAACAGGGAAAATATGCTGACATCAGATGACTTATCCGGCAGCTCATTCAGTCGATTCAGTATGCCTTTTGGCCAGCGTAACTACTCAAGACCGTATGCAAATTACGGAGATGAATTTATAGGCGGTGCCGCGCCGATGCCTAATTACAATACTAATTTAAATGATGAATTGGCTCAATTAGAGTACGAAACCTTCGGTACCGAATTCTCTAATGAAGATACAACATCAAGAATTAAACGTCTTAACAGCGTGAACAAGGCAAAAAAATCCTCACAAAGATACGATTCCAATCGATTTACGCAGAGAATGTCAACAGCCATGGAAATTGGTGCAATGATACTTATGATTCTTGCTATGGTACTTTAAATATATTTGTAAATTTATGTTAAAATCTTTAATTTTTCTGTTAATAATTCTAAAAATGTGGCATAGATATAATATAATAATCAAAGGATATGATTGGTGATGTCGTTTGAACAAGAAGAAGCAGTATTAAGAAACACAATATACCCGGGTCTTGAAATAAGCCCTACAACTGTATTACGTTTAGGGGGGGGGGGGTAGAACCCTCTTATAGTGCTGGTTTTGGACGTTTTAATAGGGTTGAGAAGTTTAGAAGTTTAGGAGTTGAGCCAAAAGGGTTTCAAGGTCTCACAACATTCAAATTTGCAATAGTCGCTTCCTTCCCTTTTGAGGGAAGGTTAGGATGGGTGCTGAAAAAACACTACGAAATGTCATATTTCTCTTTTCCTTTCCAATGGACAGTGCTTCAAAACTCTTCCCTCGCCCCTATGAGTATACAATTGCGCAAAGACCATTCACGCCTAATGTGCCACGTCATTCTGAGTCCGATATCCATTCGGGGGCGAAGAATCTTTAAAACTATACAAAAAGGAGATTCTTCGGGCTTCCGCCCTCAGAAAGACGGCACTCCGGTAAGTCTCATTTCCCCTCGCCCCATTGTGAGAGGGTTAGGGAGAGGGGGTAAATGTATCAGGTTAGCAGGTGTAACTGCCAGCTTCAAGTCATTGCGAGGGGGTAAATGT
>CALUVJ010000096.1 GCA_944324195.1 Candidatus Gastranaerophilales bacterium | reverse complement strand
GAATGACAATAAGTATGATACTGCCTTTCCCTTTTGAGGGAAGGTTGGGATGGGTGCTAATTAAAGAGATTCTTCGCCCCTAAATTGTTATCGGGCTCAGAATGACAGCCAGCTTATAGTCACACTTACCAATCTGATATATCCTTCTCTTCTTGAAAGTGCCAAAATGGTAGTTCTACCTACCAACCTAATACATTTACCCCCCTCCTAAAGACATTAAGCTTGTAGCCCTACTTACCAACCCAATACATTTACCCCCCTCCAAAAAAAAAGCTATGAACTTTTTATCGTGCATAGCTGTTGATTAGGGATATGTGTATCGTCGTTTTTTAAGGAGTATAGTTATATATTAGCAGTATATTTTTTAAATAAAATCATTAGAATGTATGATTTTGTAATGAATCTTAACAATTATTTTAGGTGCTTGTTAAATAGGATAACATGGCTAGAACTAAAGTTTTACTTCGGGTTGGCATTTTTATTATTGAAAAAAGATTATGATATATTAGAATTAGTAATGTAGACTAGACGGGAGTAGAGTTTTATGAAGATAGATAAAAAGAACTTGGCGATACAAATCTTTGCTGTTATCGGATTAATTTTATCAATAAAGCTTGCATGTATATATTACACGGCTAATTATGCTCAGTATGCATTATCAAGTTTTTGTTCAATTAATGAATTTGTAGATTGTGATGGTGTTGCAAAATCAAGTGTTTCTCAGTTTTGGGGAATACCTTTAGCTTATTGGGGAATATTCTTCTATTTGACAGTATTATTTTTAACTGTAGTTAACAAACTTAAGGGGTTTAAGTTTTTAAAGTTTTTGGAAGTCTTTAAAAATCCGGTATCTTATATAACAGTGCTTGGTACAATTGCATTTATTTGTTCAATGGTTCTTGCGGGGCTTAGTGTTTTCAAGATACATAAGCTTTGCATATTGTGTGTTATTACTTATTGTATTGACTTGTTAATAGCTCTTATTGCATCTTCCTGCAAAATAAGCGAGTTTATAAATTCTTTTAAAGTAACGGTTCTTGATTTTATAGATGGTGCAAAGCAATATACAAAGACATTTATAGTATTGTTAATCTTATCTGTATCATTTTTATGTTACAGCGGTATGACGTATAATTTTGTTCCGCATGTAAAAAAACAAAAATCTCTTATGAAGTATCGTTTAATGAATTATAATCCATATCGGGTAAAAGGAAATATACTTGGGGCGGAAAAAGCCGATGTTGTTATCGAACTTTACTCTGATTATGTATGTGCGCTTTGTTATATTCACAATATAATGCTGCATCAGGCAGTACAAGAATTTTCAAATGTAAAAGTTGTACATTATAACTTCCCGTTTGATAAGGAATGTAACCCGTATATTGATGTAAACATGCACCCAAATGCCTGCTTTATGTCAAGAGGTGCTATTGCTGCACGTCATCAGGGTAATTACTGGGAAATGAGTTCTTTATTGTACGAAAATCAACCGAAAAATATGAATAGCATGCTTGCTTTGGCGGAAAGTTTAGGCTTTGATAAAAATCAATTTATTGAAGATTTCAATTCAAAGGAAACCACTAATGAAATTGAGGAACAGCTGAAAAAAGCGAAGTCATTAGACTTAAACGCTACGCCTACAATGTTTGTAAATGGCGATATGTACGTGGGTGTCAAACCGTATTATGAATTAAAAGAAATTTTGAAAAAACATGGAGCAAAGTAAAAATAAGAAAATACTAATACATGCTTGTTGCGGAATTTGTTCGGGATATCCCATTTCTTTACTTAAAGAAATGGGATATGAACCTGTTGTGTACTTTTGTAATTCAAATCTTGATACAGAAGAAGAATTTGCGCGGCGTCTGGAAGCCCAAAAGATTGTTTGTATGTATCACTGGGTTGATTTAATAGTGGAAGATTACCGGCATGCAGAATTTTTAGAAAAAGTCAGGGGGCTGGAAAATGAGCCGGAGCGGGGAAAACGTTGTGATGTTTGTATAGAAATGCGTCTGAAGCAAACGGTAAAAAAGGCGAAAGAGTTGGGAATAAAGTATTTTACAACTTCGCTTGTGATAAGTCCTCATAAGAATTTTGCTAAAATTACCGAAACAGGGAAGCGTTTAGAGGACGGAGCCGAATATATTGCGATAGACTTTAAGAAAAAAGATGGGTTTTTAAAGACAAATAGGCTCTCAAAGGATTTGGGAATATACAGGCAGAACTATTGCGGATGCGAGTTCAGTAAAAGAGTTCCTCTCCCGGAAACGAAGTGAAAGGCGGAGAGGGAGCAGGTGTGTTTGAGAAAACTACAGCTGCTGGTGAGGGTTTGGTATCAAAAGCGAGGTAATAATTATGGAATGTAGAAAAGACGAGAATATATCAGAGTGTACATGTTCAGCTACAAAGTGCGGCAATCGCGGTATTTGCTGCGAATGTGTAAGACATCACAGAGAAGCCGGAGAAATTCCCGGCTGCTTTTTTCCAAAATGGGCTGAGCTTAAACATAACCGCTCTATTGAATATTTTGTGGAAGTATATTCAAAGACGCAAAAAACTTTATAAACCTGTTTGTGAATCAAGATTAAGCTGGTTTGCAATTGCAAGAGTCGAATATATTTCACTTAACATTACACTAAATGTTGCCATAGTCGTTTCTTTTGTGACGGCGCCCATCTGGAAAAGATCTTTCCCTGTCTCTATTAATATAACCAGTTCGTCATCTTTAAATTCGGCACGGATATTTTTTGCCGTAAATGATGTTTTAATATCCTCAAATCTTTTCATAAACAGTGTTGTAAGCAGATATCGGGCTTCAACTTGATTTGTTGAATAAGTATCATATTTATTTTCAAAAACAATATTTTCCAATTTAATTCTTTCAAATCTCTCGGATTTATTTTTTTGTTTAAATTTATGATTTTTCTAGTAATCAGTGCTGCTGCATCTTGGCGAAAAAATTTAGTTAATTCCGTAAATAATTCTGCTCTGCTCTTCATAATTTCCTCAATTTAGTATGTAAAATATCTGTCAAAATCAACATCTTCAAAGTTGCATAAGAGGTGAAATATATCATCATCGTCATCCAAACGCTGAAAGTTATATTCATCAAATTTCCAATATTTGGGATTAATACCTTTGACTCTTACAATGTTTTTATCTTTGAGAATTTGCAATTTTTTCTTAACTTCTTCCAAAGGCAAGTCGACTAATTTGGCCAATTCAACAGCGGTAATACCGTCCTCATGGCTGTATTTTTCCGGGGTAAGGAACATGAGTTCCAGTCCGACCATTTTTAAGTTTTTATCTTCAGCTTCCGAACTCATGAATTTATTATAACACTATGTTAATTATTTATCAATTTTGTAGCGGAGGGGGGGGAAATGTATTAGGTTAGTGAATAGTGAGCAGTGAATAGTGAATAGAGTGAGGAGTTGTTCTCGTGAAGAGTGAAGAGTGAGGGGTGAATATTTGGATTGAGAGTTTAATTCCTTCCCTAGATGAGGGAAGCGGATTGCCGGCAGAGAGCGGAGGTTTTTTACTATCACCCACCCTAACCCTCCCTCATACAGGGAGGGAAAGCTGTAAGTCTGGCTCCTTCCCTTTTGAGGGAAGGCCGGGATGGGTGATAATGGGTGAAGGGTGAAGTAAATGGATTAAAATTGTAGGTCAGTCTTTGTTTGACCTACATTCTTTTTAACAATTCTATTTACTAATCAAAATACATCTTCCCCCCCCCCAATAGCGTCAAGCCTGTAGTCACACTTACCAACCAAATATATTCCCCCCCCCCCGATTTGATAAATTTATGCCTATGCGAATATAATGTATGTTGTTAAAGACTTGGAAGGATGAAAATGAAAAATACAAAAAGTGCAATTATATGGTTATCACTGGCGCATTTATTTGCGGATGTATATAGCGGCTTTTTGAATCCGATTATGCCTTTTATTGCCGCAAAGCTCGGTTTTTCAATGGCGATAGCAACGATTATAATAAGTATTTCTCATATTTGTTCTTCTATGATGCAGCCTATTTTCGGATTCTTTGCCGATAATATATTGAAGCGTTTTTTTATTTTCTGGGGGCTGATACTGGCTTCTTTGTTTATCCCTCTTACTCCTGCTGCTCCAAATATTCAAATATTATTGCTCTTTATGATACTGGGTAGTATAGGCGGAAGTTTTTTTCATCCTCAGGCGATGGGGTTTATAAATTATTTTGCGGGGAAAGAATGCCCGACAACAATGGGCGTTTTTATGAGTATGGGCTCCTTGGGGTTTGCATTCGGGCCTCTGCTTGCTGCTTTAATTACTCAGGTTCTCGGGCTTGATATGATTTCTTATACGTCGATTTTCGGGTTAACTCTTGCTGCCTTGATGTTCTTTTTTGTACCCAAATTATCTAAAATAGAAAAGAAGCCGAGACATAAGGATTTTATCAAATCGTTTAGAGAGATTTTAGGTAACAGGCAGATGAATTATCTGATGCTAGTTGCAATGATGAAATCTCTTATTACAAACAGCTCCTGTATTTTGCTGCCGTTTTTGTGGAAATCTATGGGCTGTTCTCCGTTTTATATAGGTTTTGCGCTTTTCTTGTTTGTATTTGCCGGTGCTCTCGGGTCTTTTTTAAGTCCTCATGCGGAACGGATTTTTGGCTCAAAGCCGGTTATATATTTTTCAATGTGGGCAACTTTTCCTATGATGATTTTGTTTGGGCTAATTCACAAAACATATCCTATGGCGGCGCTCGGAGTATTTTTCATAATCGGATTTACAACAATGCTTGCGCAGCCTGTGACTATGGTATGGGCGCAAAAGATTTTGCCGGAGTATAAAAGCATTGTAGCAGGATTTATTAACGGTTTTTGTGTTGGAGTAATTGCTCTTTGTATGTCTGTTCTCGGCGGTATTGCGCAAAAATTTGGTATTATGAATGTGCTTGTTGTTCTGAGTATAATGCCTGCAATTTCTTCTTATTTTGTAAGATATTTGAAAGAAGGGGATAAAGTATAAGAAATAATAATCAGCCCCCCTCTCTAACTCTTGTATATTTTATTAACACTTATTTTTGTGAATAATATACTATATTTAAATTTGGAATTTTGAGGAGAAAATATGTTTTTAAATAAGGCTAAAACCATTATGAATACTTTTGTCAGACGTATGTTTCCACCTTTCAGGTGACAATAGGAAAATAGTCGTAGGAGACGATTGTATGTTTTCTTCAGGTATAGAAATTTGGACAGGTGATGCGCACAGAATATATGATTTGGATACTGGTGAACGTATAAATGAAGAGCAGGATGTAATAATTGGTAATCATGTTTGGGTTGGTAAAGATGTTCATATTCACAAAAGGGCTGTTATTCCTGATGGCTGCGTAGTGGGTGCAAATTCATTTGTAACACATAAATTTGAAGAGCCCAATACCATTATAGCAGGGACTCCTGCAAAGGTAATAAAACGAAATATTCGCTGGGAACGTTAAATATCTATCCTCTGTCACTGCGAGAAAATCTTCGATTTTCGCGGCAGTCCATTTTTTAACTTTGACTTGTCGGGTGACATCGGTTGTCATTCCACGTTTGTTTTATTTTTCCTTGTCACCCTCTGCTGACTTTGCTACCGGCTGGCTGTACCGCCACGAGATTGCTTCGCTACGCTCGCAATGACATTTTTAATTTTGACTTGTCGGGTGACATCGGTTCGCGCCTTCCCCTCGCCCCTTGTGGGAGAGGGAAGAATTTCTTTGCGAGCTGTGCGAGCTTAGAAATTCGGGTGAGGGGTCCTGGATTGCTTCGTCGCTTTCGCTCCTCGCAATGGCAATCACATAATCACACGCTTCACCCCTCACCCTTCACTTTTCACCAATAATCACCCATCCCAACCTTCCCTCAAAAGGGAAGGGGCGCGCCAAAACTATTTTAAATTACCCCTCACCTGCATTCGTAGCTTTCACTATGTTCAAGCACGACTGCGTCCTCTCCCACAAGGGGCGAGGGGAAAAGACCCACCACCCCAATACATTTCCCC
>CALUVJ010000095.1 GCA_944324195.1 Candidatus Gastranaerophilales bacterium | reverse complement strand
GTAAATGATGAAATCAGTTCTATTTTAAACAGAAACTTTGACAGCTTTTTCCCTGAATACATTTATAATGAAGAGATAGATAAACTGGCAATGCCTGTTGAATTACACGAAAAAGATACTGAATATACCGTAAAAGCAGAGCTTCCGGGTGTTAAAAAAGAAGATTTGGATATCGACATCGACAAAAATCACATCACAATTAATGCTAAGAAAGAAGAAGAAAACAAGGAAGATACAAAAGGTTACAGAAAATCTGAATTCAGATACGGCGAATTTTCAAGAACAGTTTACTTCCCTCAGGAAATTGATGTTGAAAAAACAACCGCCAAGTTGGAACACGGTATTTTACACATCGACGCTCCAAAACTCGCTGCTGAAAAAGGCGACATCAAGAAATTAACCGTTCAATAATTAATTTGAAAGGAGGGCGCGCAGCAAGCTGCGCGCCCTCCTTTTTTGCAGTTATTTTGCAAGACTCCTGTAATATTCACCCCACTTTGCCATCTCCTGCAAGACAGGATTCAATGACATACCAAGTTCACTCAGAGAATATTCTACTCTCGGCGGAACTTCCGGATAAATTTTTCGTTCTACAAGTCCGTTACCTTCAAGCTCTCTAAGGAATCGGTGCTTTAGGCTGCTAAGTTGTTTTAAATATCGGCATTGGGGCGAAATTTACCGTTCGGTAAATTTCGCCCCTTATTTTTGTCAAATCATACCAAATTTTACCGAACGGTAAAATTATGGTACATACTAGCAAATTTTTTTTTCCTGTGTTTTGCTATTAATCGGAGGACCAGATGAAAATAGCAAAGATTACACCAGCGGAATATAAACCATTTATACAAAACAAAAAACAAAATAATCAAACAGAGCGGGAAACTGTTGTTTCTGACACTATACAGAGCGGATACAGAGATTTCAATATAAATTTCAGGGGCAGAACTCCGGAAAACTTTTACGAGCAGGAATTCAACGTAAAATTTATGCCTGATACTATGAAAAAATTTCTGAAAGCAAATTACGAAGAAAGAAAACACATTCCGCCTGAGCAGGTTATGAGTGAAAGCTTCAAATACCTTGCGGTTACGGATAATTTTTCTGACGTAAAATCGACTTATCCGGAGGAACCTTTATTTTCTAATTTGCATGAAGCGAGCCTGAAGGGTCGTTCAGGGATTTTATCAGACATAAAAATTGCAAAAGAAATGTCTGCAACTCCGCTGTTTAATGACGGCAACGACCATTTGGGAATTTATCTTTTGAGAAAAATTTATCTTGAAGGTAAAACAATAAAAGAAATTAATAAAGATTTCTACGAAAAAGATCTTAATCCTGAATACAAAGGTATCGTAACTCAGCCGATTACATACGGAACAACGTCAGCTTACGGAATCCAATACCCTAAGACTGATTTCTGGAACTCTTTTATTGCAACAAGAGATGAGTACAAAAAATTCTTTGTAAATCTTCCAAAACAAAACAAAGCTGAACTAAAAAAAGAACTTACCCAAATGCATTCCGATAAGCTTAAAAATTCCGGCAATATTACCAAAGCCAATACGACAGAAGAAGCAAAGCCGAGAAAATATACCATTAAAAAATACCAAAAAGATCTGATAAAAAATGATATTATAAAATCAAAAGGTGATGAAAAAGCGATTAAAAATGCAATTGTAAAACGTTTTAAAAAAGACGATCCGGAAGCAGCTTTTATCGTTAAATACATGAGTCCGATAATGACTGTTGCAGCCGACAAAATTCACCTTTCGGAAGAGATGAAATTCTTCATTCAGACAATAAAAGATGACGGCAAGAATATTGATAATTTATTTGCTCAATTCTGGAAAGCACGTCCTGAAATTCTTGAGCATTACTCAACCGCCATAACCGATACTATTGAATTATTTGAAGAAACATATTCAAGCGGCGGAGTCTTGCCTATCAACAATGAGTACCAATTAATTACAAAAAATACGGAAAATCAAAAACCGATTGATTTTGTACCGCCAAGATTTATCGAACTTCTTGATTACACTCAAACAATTGTTCCTGAGCGGGAAAAGGCTTATGCTTTGCACGATGAAGAGCAGGCAAAGTGGAACGAACATTTTCTCTGGCGTTATGGTGAAATAAAAACCGCACAACCAACTGCAGAACAGATTGAAACAAACCATGACACATTAGAACTTTTGGAAGAAAGCGCGAAAATACATAATGCAAAAATTTACACCTTAAGAGGAATAAACGGAGACACACTTCATATTACCGCAAACCTTGATGAAACCCTCGGAGATTATCTTCGCAGAGAATTTACGGGCTTTCCGCCTAAATTTTTAAATTTCCTTATTAACAAAGCTCTGAAAAATCCTTTTATGACAGAGGATGCCAAATTGAGTTTTGCAACCGTTAAAATGGCAGATAAAATTGATGACGAACGAATACTCGGTGAAACTGAAAGAAAATACATAATAAATTCTATAACATCTGAATTAAAGCCTGAAATCTCTGCCGCCAGCATGGCTGCAATTGATGTTATGGGTTCGCATTCCAATTTTCCGCATAAAATATACAGAACTATTCTTCCTAACCACACTGAAGATGATGTAAACGAATACAGTGCGACTTTAATTAAAAACTATGGTAAGCCTGAAGTTAATAAAAGACTCGATTCTATGTATGATTTATACAAAAAACCTTTAACAAACTTGGAAATTCATAAATTAACCCTTATTGTTATGGATTACATAAGAAATTTTGATTACAAATTCGCAAAATCTGAGCAATCTGTATTCTATCAAAAACCTTCGCTGCTAATCCAAACTATCACAACTTTTAGAGAAAAAATGAAAACAACAAAAGAAATCAAAGATGTATTAAAAGAAGAAATTACCAATAATATTAAAAATTTAAATTTCGGAAGATCACTATTACTAAAAGAAGGCAGTGCCGCACAAATTAAAGCCAGAACAGAAACTTTTGTTAACGTAGTTATAGAGAATATGCTTGAAAGTACGGCAAAGAAGCATAATCTGCCAAGAATATAATCCAACCCAAAAGCAGCAGATTTATCATCTGCTGCTTTTTTATAATTCATATAATCTTACTATATAGCTTTGAAAATCAAAGTTGCATTATGTCCGCCAAACCCAAATGAATTTGACAAAGCTGCACGCACCTTTTTATCTCTTGCTTTATGCGGAACATAGTCCAAATCAGCAACATGTTCGTCTTGATTGTCTAAATTAATTGTAGGCGGAACCTTACCATCAGTAATAGTTTTAACACAAACAATACCTTCAATTGCACCTGTTGCTCCAAGCATATGACCGTGCATACTCTTAGTTGAACTTACAACAAGATTCTTGTTATGTTCTTTGTCTCCGAAAATCTTAGCAATAGCCTGAGATTCAGCAACATCACCCAATCCGGTGCTTGTTCCGTGCGGGTTAATATAATCAATATCTTCCGGTTTAAGTCCTGCATCCGCCATTGCAAGTTCCATAGATTTAATTGCACCGTTGCCTTCCGGATCCGGAGCCACCATATCATAAGCGTCGGCAGATTGTCCGTAACCTACAATTTCAGCATAAATATGCGCACCGCGTTTTTTAGCAAGTTCATATTCTTCAAGAACAAGAACACCTGCACCTTCGCCCATTACAAAACCATCCCTGTCTTTGTCATAAGGTCTTGATGCTTTTTCAGGTTCGTCATTTCTCTTAGATAAAGTTCTGGCCGCAGTAAATGCGCCTATACCTAATGTAGTAATAGTAGCTTCGCAGCCGCCTGCAACCATAACATCAGCATCACCGTACTGAATAGTTCTAAAAGCGTCTCCTATTGAGTGAGAACCGGTTGCACAAGCGGAAACAACAGCTTTATTAACGCCTTTATAACCGTGTTTCATTGAAACTCTTCCTGATGCCATATCAACAATCAGCATAGGAACCGTAAACGGAGAACCTTTTGTCGGTCCTTTTTCTATCATTGCAATATGGTTTTTTTCAAAAGTTTTAAAACCACCGGCTGCAGAACTTACAATAACACCAATTCTATAAGGATCAATTCCCGCTTCATCAAGTTTTGCGTCCGCAATAGCTTCATCCGCCGCTACCATTGCAAATTGAGTAAATCTATCCATTCTCTTGGCATCTTTTGAATCCATATAATCTTCAGGATTGAAATCTTTGTCTTTAATTTCGGCAGCAATTTTAACGGTGTGTCTTTCCGTATCAATTGCTTCAATCAAAGAAACACCGCTTTTACCGTTCAGCATTGAGTTCCAAAACTTATCAACACCGATGCCGCAAGGTGTAACCGCTCCCATTCCTGTTATTACAACTCTTCGTTTTGTCATATTTCTTATTCCCTTAAAAATCCAAATGTTTTAACCTTAATAATAATTATATTATCAGTCAAAATAGGTTAATACATATAATAAGAGGGCGGAAATATACAAAATTCTCACCCTCTTAATAAAAATTTTAATATTACTATGAGTGTGAATCGATGTAGTTTACTGCATCCTGAACTGTTTGAATTTTTTCAGCTTCTTCATCAGGGATTTCGCAACCGAATTCTTCTTCAAAAGCCATAACTAATTCAACAGTATCTAAAGAATCAGCACCCAAGTCAGCTGTAAAGCTTGCTTCCGGAGTAACTAAAGCTTCATCGCAGCTTAATTGGTCTACTACAACTTTTTTTACTTTCTCAAATGTGCTCATGTTTTTTATCCTCTTCATTTATGTGTAATACACTATTCTATTAAATTATACTATTTCAAGATAATTTTGCAATAAATTTGAAAAATTGTTACACTTTTGAGGTAAATGTAACAAAATTACCAGCTATATAATAGCAATTTTTCTATTTACAAGCTTTAATAAAAATAAAAGGTGTACAATTAAATGATCTTGAGTATAATAAATAATTCCTATTACACAAATACGTCTTTTACCTCCAGACGTATAAATATTTCCAAAGAACAAATTCTTGAACTCCGTGCGAGAGGACTCGCCGAAAAGGATATTATAAAAGAACTTGGCATAAGTATTGCTACTTATTATGACAAACTAAAAAAACTTGGTCTTCCGTCAAAAATACAGCAGCATCAAGAAAAAATGTCTAATATACCTAAAGATGAGTTTGAGCAGCTTCTCAAGAATAAAACCCCGATAGAAGAGATTTGTAAGATATATAATATTACAACAAATGCTTATTATGATTTTATCGAAAAGGCCGGTTTAAGAAAATATATTGTCGGAGCAAGTAAAAAAGCTGTTACCAAAGAACAATTGCAAGAACTTGTAAACCAAAATATTCCGCGGGATGAAATTTGCGAACAGCTAAACATAGGTATAGATGCTTATTTTGAATTATTGCAAAAATTTAATATTGCAACTGCATATAAAAACTGCAAAAAACGAATTTCCGAAATTACAAAAAATCAACTTGAAAATCTTATTAATAGCGGCAAATCTAATCAAGAAATTTCTGATATACTCGGAATATCGCTTTCAAGCCTGCAAACACTTATTGCAAAATTCCAAATTAAGACAAAATTCCTGAAAGCAAAAGAAAATATTGCAAATGTCACTAAAGAACAGCTCGAAAGCCTTATCAATTCAGGTAAAAGCGTTGATGAAATATGCAAAGAACTTAACATCCCCCCAAGAACTTATACTGATATACGCAATCGTTTAGGTATTATGACAGACCGTATTAAAAATATAATTAATATAAAAAATATAAAAAAAGAACAACTTCAAGAGCTTATTGATAGCGGTTATACAGTAAATGAAATCTGTAAAAAACTCAACATTACCCAAACAATGTTCTATAAATTAATTAAACGATACCACGTAAGATACAATTATAAAAATCATGCAAACGAAATATATATTTCAAATTCAAGTCTGCAAAATGTTGTTAACGAATGGACTTCTGCAGAAGATATTGAACACAAATTAAACGTTTCTACTACTGCTTTTTATGACAAGTCACTTGCCCAAGGAGTAAAAACAGTCCTCAGAGACAACTTGACAAAAATTGGGAAAATAGATGTAAATGAAATGCAAAGACTTTTGAATAACGGAATAAGCTGGCGTGAAATTTGTAAAATATTCGATATTACACCAGCAATGTATAAAACCATTTTAAGGCGTACAAATCTTATGACTCCGGCAAAAAAGCAACGTTTAAATGCTCAAAGCATTACAAAAGAGCAGCTGGAAAATCTAATTGCCTCCGGAAAATCGACAAAAGAAATATGTAAAGAACTAAATATTTCAACAAAGACTTATATAAAAAAACTACGAGATTCTGGCTTAAAAACAAAAGATTAAAGTTATGTAAATAAAATGTAGCCTGAATATAATATTCAGGCTACATTAATATAAAAATTTATACTAAATCATCAAACCGCCAGCTACTTCAATTGCCTGACCTGTTACATAGTCAGTATCAAGAGCTAAAAACTTAACAACTTTTGCGATATCTTCAGGAGTTCCGAGTCTTTTCATCGGAATAGCCTTCAAATATTCATCAATGTT
>CALUVJ010000094.1 GCA_944324195.1 Candidatus Gastranaerophilales bacterium | reverse complement strand
AACCAGCCCGAAACATTTACCCCTCCCACAAGGGGCGAGGGGAAGAAACCAACCAGCCCGAAACATTTACCCCTCCCGCAAGGGGCGAGGGGAAGAAACCAACCAGCCCGAAACATTTACCCCTCCCACAAGGGGCGAGGGGAAGAAACCAACCAGCCCGAAACATTTACCCCCTTGGATTATTCGGGGTGTCGGAAAGTTCCCAGCTTCCCGACACCTTACGGGTTACGCTCCGCTTCACCCTACCGAAAATCCGCCCTCCCACAAGGGGCGAGGGGAAGAAACCTGGCAATCCACAAAAGGGAAAACGCCCCCTACCCTTTAAAACTTAAATACTTCTTTTGCAAAATTTCGTTTGAAATATTCACTATCTTTTGGGCAAGCTCTGAATAGACTCTTCTTGAAAAATGGTTTATGCAGGTTGTGTAATCCTCATCAGACTTAATAAAATCAGTAAGTTCAATAATCCCAATCTCGTTTTTGTGCGCAAATTCTCTCACCGCAGAATTAAAAATCTTATGCCGCTCTGCCATATTTGCATATCCGTCCTGAACTTTATCCGTCGGAATCTCGCTTCCGAGGATTAAAACAAGCTTTGTATTATCGGAAAGATTTTCTCCAATGTATTTTAAATTCCCGAGAACCGTCTCAACCGGCGGATTGCCCGCAAAGACATAATCCGTCTTAAACTCTTTAAGCATTAATAAATTCGGCGCTTTTGCCGCCTCAGGAAGCGGAGCCAAAATCTTTTCCCAGTTATTTTCGTCTGTAATATCACAATCCGCGTATCCGAAAAGAACGTAAGCTCCGTCATTTTTGTTGATATACAGCCCGCTGTGAGTGGTTGTAAGAAGGCTTAAGAATATCAAATTGTACTTAGGGTCGAAAAATTTTGTCTTAAACTCATCTTTATTCGGAAACGGGAATCTCTGCGCAATTTGATTAAGTTTTGATTGAGAAAACTTATGAGTCTGCTCTATAAAAGCCGTATGCGTATGCGCTAAAATATAAACAAGCTCCTTATTCCAGTAAGGAAATTCCGTATCAATATTGCAGTCGGAGTTTATATAACTTAAGGTTGAATACAAATCACATGGCCCTTTGAATAAAATATTAATATTATTCTCTGCCGGTTTTTCCTTTTGCTTAATCTCCAAATCTTTAACAATTTCTACCCAGTCAACGTTTCCCTCAAGGCCGGAAGCAACTTCACCCTGAATATCAATATCAGGTTTTCCGAGGTAAGAATATACAAACTGTTCTATTCCCATATTCATAATTCTGCAGGAAAAGAGAAAATGTACAAGTTTGTTTGTGTCTTTGTTCGCGGCATAAAATCCGCAGATACCGTAGTTTCCGAATCTGTCCTCCGCAATAATGTAAGCGGCATTGTTATTTTTAATAGTTTCTTCCAAATTCTCATCCCTAAATTTGGTGAAATTAAGCTGGTTTGTCCTTAAGATAAGTTTTTTAATGCGCTCAATATTATTCAGACAGTCCGTTTTTATACAAATCTTTATCCCGCTTGCTCTCAAAAACTCTTCATTGGAACTATTAGAACGCGCAGCTGCTTTTTCTTCAAGAATTTTATACTGCTTCAATCTTGTATGCTCAAAATCATAATCATTTACAAGATAAAGCTCCTCTGACATCTTTTTTATATTTCGGGGCATTGCCGTCATAATTTTCGGACAATAAAATTTTGCTTCGTTAAGATTAGAAACATTATCATCAATTAAAATAACATTTTCTTCCCTTAAATTCATGTCAGAAATAATTCCCCGAACTCTTTCACCTTTCGGAGAAAAATTAATTGAAGGGAAAACAAATAAATCCCAGATGTGCTTAAAACCACTCATTACAAATTCATCTTTTACCCGCTCAAAATTATTCTTTGAGCATATAGAATTCATAATACCTTTCGTCGTTAATTCTTCTATAAAATTAACCGTATCGGGATTAAAAATAACTCCGCCCTCTTCAAGCGTTCCATGCCAGAAGGTTTCGTCCAAGTCCCAAATTATTAACTTTGTTTTAGTTATATCGTAGTTTCTCATTCAGGTTGATTAGTCGTTATAGTACACACACTGCTGTCTTGCATATATTTATTCCAGACTTTTGCAACGGGATTATTCTGAGCCGCAGTGAGACTTGAAAAATCCGGTGCTTCGTCCGAATATTGCTGGACAAGCTCATACGCATCCACCACGGACGCTATTTCTTCCAGCTGAGGTTTGGTAAACCTGCAAACAACATTTGACTCAATGTTCATAAAGCTTACACTTTCCTGATAAATACACCTGTCACCATTCCAACCTTTAATATTTTTTCGTGATTGAACTGTTGTTTCAAGCATATTTACAGTGCCGCTATCGGAAAACGGTGTACAATTCTTAAGCATATCGGTAAACTTAACGCCCTCAGCATATACCATAAGAGTCGTACATAATGATAAAACAATGGCTAAATTAAACTTTACTACGCTTTGCATACTAATACCTATTTATTTAATGCAGCTTTGAGTCTTGCCAGTGACCTTGCAAGTGCGGCTTGCGCCCTATCAGCATCAATTTTTGCCGTTGCATCCGCTAACCTTGCTTCTGCTCTGTTTTTAGCCGCATTAGCACGTGTAACATCAATATCGCAGCCGTCCTCACATACATCAGTAAGAATTGTGGCAGTATTATCTTTAAACTGAAAAACACCGCCCATTGTTGCAAAATATTTGTATTTGTCACCCAGTTTTGCTTTTGTAACGCCGATTGCAAGTGCCGTAGTAAGCGGAATGTGATCTTTTAAAATACCCATTTGTCCGCTTGTTGTCTGAATAACCAGCTCATCGACTTCGCCTTCAAAAACAATTTTTTCGTGTGTAATTATTTTTAGTTTCATTTTTTATACCTATTTTTAAAGTTTAGAAGTTTGGCAGTTTAGGAGTTAAGAAGAAATTTAAAGTATTTATTTTGGTTAAGAAGTTTAGAAGTTGAGAAGAAATTTAAAGTATTCATATTTATCTGTTTACTTCTTCTAAACTCCTAAACTTATCTCCTTCTAAACTTTCCTAAGCCAGCGTTTTAGCCTTCTCAACCGCTTCCTCGATTGTACCCACCATATAAAAAGCTTGTTCAGGCAAATCATCATGCTTACCTTCAATAATTTCCTTAAACCCTCTGATTGTATCATCAAGTTTAACGTATTTACCCGGGATACCTGAGAACTGCTCGGCAACGAAGAACGGCTGAGAAAGGAATCTCTGAATCTTTCTTGCCCTGTTAACCGTTTCTTTATCCTCATCAGAAAGTTCATCCATACCGAGAATTGCGATGATATCCTGTAATTCTTTGTATTTTTGAAGGATTTCAAGAACTTTTCTTGTAACTTCATAGTGTTCTTTACCGATAATATTCGGGTCAAGCACTCTTGAACTTGAAGCAAGCGGATCAACTGCCGGATAAATACCGAGTGAAGCAATTTGTCTTGAAAGTACCGTTGAAGCATCCAAGTGTGAGAATGTTGTAGCCGGAGCAGGGTCTGTCAAGTCATCTGCCGGTACATAAATTGCCTGAACGGAAGTAATGGAACCGTCTTTTGTTGAAGTAATACGTTCCTGCAATTCACCCATCTCTGTTGCAAGTGTAGGCTGATATCCTACTGCGGAAGGCATACGGCCTAAAAGTGCCGATACTTCGGAACCTGCCTGAGTAAATCTGAAAATATTATCAATAAACAAAAGCACATCCTGTTTAGAATAGTCTCTGAAATACTCAGCAGCAGTAAGAGCAGAAAGTCCTACTCTCATTCTTGCTCCCGGCGGTTCGTTCATCTGCCCGTAGATAAGACCTACTTTGTCAAGAACTCCGCTTTCTTTAAACTCGTTCCAGAGGTCGTTTCCTTCTCTTGTTCTTTCGCCTACACCGCCGAATACTGAAACGCCGTTGTGTGCCATTGCGATATTGTGAATCAATTCCTGAATCAAAACTGTTTTACCAACACCGGCACCGCCGAAAAGACCGACTTTTCCGCCCTTTTGATACGGCTGCAACAAGTCAATTGCCTTAATGCCTGTTTCCAGAATTTCTATTTCCGTATTCTGCTCAATCAGAGAAGGTGATTCTCTGTGAATAGGTAAATAATCGTTTGTCTCGATAGGGCCTGCATTGTCAACAGGTTCACCGATTACATTAAGGATTCTGCCTAAAATCGGTTTCCCAACCGGAATTTTAATAGGTTCGCCGGTATTTTCAACCTTCATACCTCTTTTTAAGCCGTCAGTTGAAGCCATTGCAACGGTTCTTACTCTGTTTGAGCCGAGCATCTGTTGAACTTCCGCAACTACATAAGAGCCGTCCTCTTTATATATCCTTAATGCCGTATAAATCTCCGGAAGCTCTCCCTGCGCAAATTCTACGTCAATAACCGGTCCGATAATCTGTGTAATCAAACCTTCATTTTTGTTTAATGTTTCCATCGCCCCACCTCATCTCTCTCTTTTATTATGCTATGATTATAACACAAAATTCGAATTGACAAGAGTTTGTAATTATAATTAAAATAAAATCAATGGAAAAAATAAGAAAAAACAAGTTATTTTATATATTTATTCTTTTTATTTGTCTTGCGGGAGCCGGTTTAAGATTAAGATTGTGGTTTTATAATCCCGGTTTACATTGTGATGAAGCAAGTTTGGCGTTAAATCTGTTTGACGCTTCGTTCTGCGACCTTTTTAAACCGTTAATAAGATTGCAAGTCGCGCCGCCGTTGTTTCTGGTTCTTGTTAAATACTTTTACCGGATAGTAAACCTGAATTATACCCCCGATTTTTCGGATATGATGCTGAGATTTATTCCGCTTGTTTCCGGCATATTGGCAATTCCGTTATTTGGGTATCTGGTAAATTTGATTTTTAAAAATAAATTTTTGACGCTTTTGGGAACACTTTTAATTGCGATAAGTCCGTGTGCAATATCTTATTCCTGTATTTTTAAACAATATTCAACCGAATTGCTCGCAACTGTGCTGATATTCATTATTTTTAAAACTATAAAATTGAAACAAAAATATAAATTCTTTATCTGCGGTTTTTTCCCTTTTTTCTCGCTTAATTCCTTCTTTATTTTTCCGGGCTGTTTTTGTGAATTATTCATCAGAGCTTTTAAAAATAAAAGTCTTAAAGAATTTTTTACAGGTTTAGTTTTCTTTTTAATCCCCTTTGCCGCTTTTATTTTGTTTATTTTGTTTCCGATAATGCGTGCTCACTACTCTGACATGGAAAGTTACTGGTCTCCGACATTTATGATTGCGGGAACTTTTTTCGGGTATGTTAAAATTCTCCTGTATTATATGTTCAGAATAAATCATTTGACTGTTTTGAGCTGCTTATTTTTGGTATCGGCAATAATAATGCTGTTTAAAAACCGTAAATTGGCACTCTATACAATTTTACCGGTAATTATAACCTATTTTCTTACAATAACAAAACACTATCCGTTATCAGAAAGATTTGTGTTGTTCTTATTGCCGCCTGTAATATTGATTTTGATTTATCCGTTTTCGCTTATACCGCCAAAGATTTATAACAGAAAAGCTTTACCAATTTATCTTATAACGGCAATACTGACAGGACTTGGTATTTATAAAACTCCGCCGCTTGAAGTCATCCATCTCAAACAGGAACGGGGAAAAGAAGCATGGCAATACCTTATGACAAACTATGACGGAAAAACTCCGGTTATTATCGGAGAAGATTTTGTTACAAATCTGTATTACAGAATGTTTTATCATGACAAAGCCAACTACTACGATTTGGCTTTTCTGGGAAAACATAACGCTGCTTATACTTTAGAAACTCTTCCGCAAGGTGTTTGGTATTTTATTATAACAAGGTATGACATGATATATTTTGATTTTGCAAAACTTCTGGATAAAAAAGCGGAAATCATTGATTACAAAACTTTTGAATTGAATCCCGATTCAAGAAAACTTACAAAGCTGTATATAGATGCTCCCGCAAGTGTTGTAATGAAAGTTAACATCAAATAACTTTACTCCCGAGTGATTGCAGGGTTAGTGAAAATCTTTCTTAACTTTGACTTATCGGGTGACATTGGTTACTATTTCTTGCCTATTTTGTTTTTCCCGGTCACCCTCTGCGGACCTTGCTACCGGCTGGCAGCCTTTGACTTATCGGGTGACATCGGTTGTTATTCCGCGTTTGTTTTGCCTTTCCCGGTCACCCTCTGCGGACCTTGCTACTGACTGGCAGCCTTTGACTTGTCGGGTGACATCGGTTGTTATTCCGCGTTTGTTTTGCCTTTCCCGGTCACCCTCTGCGGACCTTGCTACCGGCTGGCTATGTTGGACACTTTTATGTTATTGTCAGGTAAAACCTGACCTACAATTCTATCACCCACCCCAGCCCTCCCTCATTTAGGGAGGGGGAGCTGCAAGCTTGGCGCAGTCCTTCCCTTTTGAGGGAAGGTTAGGATGGGTGCTGATAAGGGCTTCCCGACACCTTACGGGCTCGCTTGCGGGAATGAGTTCCTCCAGAACTCCCGCTCCCGCACGCTTCACCCTACCGAAAA
>CALUVJ010000093.1 GCA_944324195.1 Candidatus Gastranaerophilales bacterium | reverse complement strand
AACAAATAAAACTTTTCCCTCCCCGGACAGCAATAGCGGCAGGCGGGGAGGGTAGAATTTCTTAATGAGCGAATGCGAATTTAGAAATTCGGGTGGGGTGAAAGGAGAAAATAATGTCAGAAATATATGGAAATATTCATTCAATAGAAAGCTGCGGAACCGTTGACGGACCCGGCATAAGATTTGTTGTATTTACACAGGGGTGTCCTTTGAGGTGCCAATACTGTCATAACCCTGATACTTGGGAATTTAAAGAAAACCAGAAAATGTCAGTTGATGAAATTCTTGAACAATACGAAAACGTAAAAGAGTTTTGCGCCGGCGGCATGACAGTTACAGGCGGAGAACCTTTGTGTCAGATGGAATTTGTAACAGAACTTTTTAAAAAGGCAAGTGCAAAAGGAATAAATACTGCTCTTGATACTTCAGGAGTTTTGTTTAACAAAAATAATACCGAAAAAATTGATGAATTATTAAAATACACAAGTGTTGTTCTTTTAGATATTAAACATATTGATGATGAAGAACACAAAAAACTTACCGGACATTCAAACAAAAACATATTGGAATTCGCAAAATATTTATCGGATATTAAAAAGCCAATGTGGGTAAGACATGTTGTAGTTCCCGGGATTACATTTAAAGAAGAATATTTAACTAAATTGGGCGAATTTCTTGCCGGTTTGCATAATATTGCAGCGCTTGATGTGCTTCCATACCATGATATGGCAATTCCGAAATACGAAAACTTAAAAATAGAATACCCGCTAAAAGGTGTTCCGCCATTGACACACGATCAAGCAATTGAAGCAAGAAACATAATAATGCGAGCTTACAAAAAGACAAAAGAGCAAAGTTAAACAAAAGGCGCGGCTTTTAAAAGCCGCGCCTTTTGTTTTATATTTTCCAGCTATTTAAATATTCTTCCTGTTCCGGTGTCAGGGTATCAATTTCAATTCCCATTGATTCAAGTTTCAATTTTGCAATATCAATATCAACCGATTCCGGTAATGTGTAAAGCTTATTTTCTAATTTACCTTTGTTTTTAACCAGAAATTCAATCCCGAGAGCTTGATTAGCAAAGCTCATGTCCATCACGGAAGCAGGATGTCCTTCTGCTGCAACGAGATTAACCAATCGGCCTTCGGCTAGAACGTACACGGATTTTCCGTTTGTAAGTTTGTATTCGTCCAAGAAAGGTCTTATACGTTTAATTTCAGTTGTATAAGCTTTTAAATCCGGAACATTAACTTCGTGGTCAAAGTGACCTGCGTTGCATAAGAATGCGCCGTCTTTCATAGTCATAATATGCGGAATATCTACAACGTGTTTATCTCCTGTTACTGTTAAGAAAATATCGCCTTCTTTTGCAGCTTCCGCAATTGGCATAACTCTATAGCCTTCCATTGCAGCTTCAAGAGCTTTAAGCGGATCGACCTCGCATACAATAACATTTGCACCGAGAGCCTTTGCTCTAAGTGCGCAGCCTCTGCCGCACCATCCGTAACCGGAGATTACGACTGTCTTACCTGCGATAAGAATATTTGCAGCTCTCATGATTCCGTCCATTGCGCTTTGTCCCGTTCCGTAACGGTTATCATAAAGATGCTTTGTCAAACTTGTGTTAACTCCAAGCGCAGGAAATCTTAATTCTCCCTGATTTTCTAATGCTTGAAGCCTTATAATACCGGTAGTTGTTTCTTCTGTAGAACCGATAATACGGCTTGCAAGTTCAGGTCTTTCTGCGTGAAGAGTTGCAACAATGTCGCACCCGTCGTCAATAATTATGTCCGGATTATGGTCTAATGCAGAACGAACATGATCTCTGTATACTTCAACAGATTCACCGGCATAGCCTAAAACCGGAATATCCCAATATTTTACAAGAGCAGCTGCAACATCGTCCTGAGTGGAAAGCGGATTAGAAGCAATGAGAATCCCGTCAGCTCCGCCGTCCTTCATTACTGTGCAAAGCGCAGCAGTTTCTTTTGTAACGTGAACGCAGGCAGATAGTTTAAGCCCCGCAAACGGTTTTTCTTTTAAAAATCTTTCTCTTATTTTTCTTAAAACAGGCATGTCTTTCATTGCCCATTCAATATTGTTCTTACCCTGTTCGGCAAGATTAATGTCCTTAATATCATACTTAATTTGTGTAGAATTCATAAATCCCGTCCTATTCTTTTAAATTAGCAACACTAACTGTATATATTTTATCATTAACATGCACGATTGCCCATCTTAATGCATAAATGTTGCGTTTTGTTAACTCATTTTCTATATACTCAGTTGAGGGATTTCCGTTATTCGGAATTTTTATCAGTTCTGAAATTACTTGCATAATGAATTTATTATACTATTAATAAAAGAGTTTGTGAATTTGGAGAGAAAATAAATGAAATAGTGAGCAGTGGATAGAGATTAGCTGTCATTCTGAACCCGGTATCAATTTTGGGGTGAAGAATCTCTTTAACTTTTTAGGGATTCTTCGGACTCACGTCCTCAGAATGACGGCACACCGGTAAGAAGAACTACTAGAGGGTAGGGTGTGCATACTTGCGCACCTTATTTTAAAATTGTAGGTCAGACCTTGCCTAACTTTCAAAACGTATAGGTAGAAAAGTGGTAGTTCTATCTTACAGCTCTTCATTTTGCAAATTTTTACCGGAAATGTCCTTACCTTTATAGATAGCAAGGAAAATGAAAAGTCCCAGCCAAACGGCATAATCGGCAATATTGTTTGGTAAAAGATTGATTTTTAATAATTGCAAACCACCCCAGAGCCCGAGACAAACACTTGAAATCAAAGGATAGTTCATATCACTGACTCTTTTTTTATAAATTACAAAGGTAAGATAGGCAAATATTACAAAAATAGCTATGCATTTATGCATTTCCAGCCCCGGAGAATAAGTCATTGCAACTTCCAGCAGACATTTATTTTGAACCAGGTGAGGTGTCGCAAGAACTCTTATTGTTGCAGGGCAGGCATAGAAAAAGCAAGCATACATAAGAATAAAGTATATGATATTGAAAATTACAAAAAATTTTCTACCTATTCTGCCTTTTGGATTAACAGGATTTTTATTTTTCATATTTCACCTTTATATTATAAATTATATGTTAATTATACATTTTTTTTATTTTGTAAACAATATTAAGGAATGTAAAATATGGTAAATAGTGAGCAGTGGATAGAGGTTAATTGTCATTCTGAACCCGATATCAATTTTGGGGTGAAGAATCTCTTTAACTTTTTAGGGATTCTTCGGACTCACGTCCTCAGAATGACGGCACACCGGTAAGAAGGGCTACCAGAATTGTAGGTCAGGCTATGCCTGACCATAACTTATAAAATCGTAAGGAGGGCAAAGCGTGAGCGTGTGCCCGCTAAATCTAACGGCATCGCTTATTCAACCGTAACGGATTTTGCAAGGTTCCTCGGCTGGTCGACGTCTTTGCCTAAAAATTCCGCTATATAATAAGCAAGAAGTTGGAGTGGTACAACCGCAAGTGCAGGTGAAAGAATTTCCGCAATTTCCGGAATCCTTATAATGTAGTCAAAGAGTTCATTTAACTTTGTATCCTCCGAATCCGTTAGCGCAATCATTCTAGCATTTCTGGCTCGTGCTTCTTCCGAATTTGAAAGAATTTTGTCATAGACTTTACCCTTCATCAAAATCGAAAGTACAGGCATTGTCTCGTCAAGCATTGCAATCGGTCCGTGTTTTAATTCGCCCGCCGTGTAGCCGGTTGCGTTGATATAACTTATTTCTTTCAATTTCAACGCACCTTCTAACGCTGTCGGGTAGTTGATTCCTCTTGCTATAAAGATAAAATCTTTTGAGCCGGAAAACGCTCTTGCACATCTTTGAATTTCTTCTTTGTGAGAAAGAACTTTTTCTATTTTTTGCGGTAAAACAATAAGTTCGTGTTTTAAATCAATTAACTCTTTTTCATTTACACCTTTGATTTCAGCCATGTAAATTGCAAGAAGATAGAATGAAATCAACTGTGCCATATAAGATTTTGTTGCAGCAACAGAAACTTCAATACCTGCATAAACAGGTACTAAACTGTCGGCTTCTCTTGCCATGGTTGAATCCGGTCTGTTGGTTACAATCAGAATATGTGAGCCTTTTGCTTTTGCCTGTCGTACTGCCGTAATTGTATCAGCCGTTTCACCTGACTGGGAAACTCCGATTACAAGTGTGTTTTTGTCCGTGATTGTTTTTCTGTATATATATTCGCTTGAAGGTTCTACATCAACGGAAATCCCGCAGAAATCTTCTATAATATACTTGCCGACCATTGCTGCGTGAAGCGATGTTCCGCAGGCAACAATTTGTATGCGGCTCAAATTTTTGAGCTTTTCTCTGTCAAGCGTTACTTCTTTTAAAGTAATCGGCTCATCCATCGCTCTGAGTTTTCCGGAAAGAACATTTCTCACTACATCCGGCTGCTCATGAATTTCTTTGAGCATAAAATGTTTATACCCCATTTTACTCAATGCAACCGGCTCCCACGGAAGCATTTCTACTTTTCCGTTAACAGGGTTATTATCAATATCAATTAGTTTCATTGAATCCGGAGTTACTGTTACAATCTGATTATCATTAATATACATTGCCTTTTTAGTGTATTGGATAATTGCCGGGACATCAGAAGCCACATAATACTCGCTTTCACCAATGCCAACCAGAAGCGGTGCATTCCTTCTTGTCGCAACAATTGTATCTTTTACATCCTGATGAATAACACAAAGAGCATAAGCACCTTCAATTTCTTTTGTAGCAAGCCTTACCGCTTCTGTTAAATCGTTAGTTTCCGCAAATTTTGTTGCAACAAGGTGTGCAACGGTTTCTGTATCTGTTTGTGAACGGAAAGTGCATCCTTTTTTCTCAAGCTTTTCTCTTAATTCTTTAAAGTTTTCAATAATACCGTTATGAACAATTGCAACTTTTCCGCAATTGCAGGTGTGCGGATGCGCGTTGGCTACCGTAGGTGCGCCGTGAGTTGCCCAGCGGATATGCCCTATACCTATTGTTGATTTTGCAATTTCGGAATAATTCTTTTCGACAATGTCTTTTAAATTCTGCAGCTTGCCTTCCGCCTTGTAAAGTTGTACTTTGCCGTTAATATTAACCGCTATTCCTGCTGAATCATATCCTCTGTATTCAAGATTAGTAAGTCCTTCAAGCAATATATCAATTGCCTTTTTTCTTCCTACATATCCTACAATTCCGCACATATATATTCTCTCCTTTAATATCAGTCTAACTCAGGAACAATCCCGTTACCACATAATATTAGCATAAAATTTTAAATTTCCTAATTAAGATTTTCTAAAGGGAGGGGTAAATGTATTGGGTTAGTGACTAAGTGACTGAGTGACTGAGTGACTAAGGGGGTAAATGTATTGGGTTAGTGACTAAGTGACTAAGTGACTGAGTGACTGAGTGACTAAGGGGGTAAATGTATTGAGTTGGTCTGTCCTTTCCCCTCGCCCTTTTGGAGAGAGGACGCAGTCGTGCTTGAACATAGTGAAAGCTACGAATGCGGGTGAGGGGTGAAGCAGGGGATTATGTGATTGTCATTGCGAGGAGCACAAGCGACGAAGCAATCCAGTAGCGCTGCAGCCAGCCGGTAGTAAAGTCATTCGAGGATGATAAGAAAAAATAAAATAAATGCGGAATGACAATCAATGTCACCCGGCAAGTCAAAGTTAAAAATGTTATTGTAAATTTTTGTAAAACTTGAAAAACGGAAATCATTTATCCCCGTTGACACTGATTTTTGTTTGAAATAAGATTAAAATGCTATAGTCGAAGAAATAGCTCCGTGTGCCGGAACAGACTGAAGGTAATACTTCTGGATTGAAGGATTAACAAGCTTACGGTTTTAGCGGAAATTTAGTTAAAAATACAAAAATAAAGGAATTAAAAATGACAACAGCTAAAAGACAAAGAATTAGAGTTTGTTTAAGATCTTACGAACACAAATTAGTTGATGTATCAGCTGAAAAAATCGTAGAAACTGCAAAAAGAACAGACGCTAAGGTTGCTGGTCCTATTCCTTTACCTACAAAAAGACGTATCTATTGTGTATTGCGTTCACCGCACGTAGACAAGAAGTCAAGAGAACACTTCGAAATTCGTACGCACAAACGCATTATCGATATTTACGAACCTACTCAACAGACAACTGAAGAATTGAGCAGGTTGGACTTACCGGCAGGTGTTGATATCGAAGTTAAGCTGTAAGGCTTAGCTTACCCTCTCCGACGGGGAGGGTTGAATTTCAGGTTGAGCTGGTACGAAACTTAGAAATTCGGGTGGGGGTAACTCTTCAAGGGGCAAATCCTCTAAACACCACAAATTGAAAATTTAATAAGCATTATGCATATAATGTGAACTACGACGTCAGGTAAGACGGGAGGGAGAAACCCTCGGGGTGTAAATCCCCAAATGGTAAAGAGTTAGGCAGTAGCGCTCGCAAGATGAAAGGCATATTAGTACAAACGGACATATTTTGCCCGTGTGTATATATGTCGGAAAGGATAAACACATGACATTAGGTGTAATAGGTAAAAAGTTAGGGATGACACAAATCTTTGAT
>CALUVJ010000092.1 GCA_944324195.1 Candidatus Gastranaerophilales bacterium | reverse complement strand
GACACCGGACTTTGTTGACAAACCAAAAACCGGCACAAAGCCGGCTTTTGTTTTGTAATAAAAAACTCCCCAGGTTGTCTTGGATTTGCTCCACGCTCGAATAGTTTCGCACTTGAACCGAAGGTTCAAGTATGCTCAATATTCTCGCTATCCGGACTAGCAGCTGTGCTGCGTCGTCCGTCCGCAAATCCGCTGGACTCTTCACCAAGAGCCCTGCGGGCTGGTTGGTTCTCAGACACCGGACTTTGTTGACAAACCAAAAACCGGCACAAAGCCGGCTTTTGTTTTGTAATAAAAAACTCCCCAGGTTGGACTCGAACCAACAACCTACCGGTTAACAGCCGGTTGCTCCGCCATTGAGCTACTGAGGATTATTTTAGTTTTATTTAATTGTCTTTTCCTCAATGGCGGAGCAACTACTAAATATCTTTAATCTGTTCCGCTTTCGCTTCACTTGGGAGCTACTGAGGATTACCTTAATTTATTCGATTGACTCTATTATAGTATCAAATAAAAATTTTTTGTAAAGAGGGAATTTTATACAAATTTCAGAACAGAAAAATCTTAATTTGTAAATAAATAATGAAAGCTCCTTCCTATTCCCTTGCTTCATAGAACTTAAACTTTTGTACAAATTTTATGTCAATGATATGATATTTATGTTGGAGCGAGGAAATTTGGGAAAATGAATTATCACAATATTACAAAAGATGACATGCTTAATGGTGACGGTTTAAGAGTAGTTTTATGGGTTTCCGGTTGTACACATCATTGTCACGGGTGTCAAAATCCTATTACTTGGGATGTAGCCGGCGGAATTCCTTTTGATAAGGATGCAGAAGATGAGTTATTTGAAGCCTTGAATAAATCTCATATTTCAGGAATTACCTTCTCAGGTGGTGACCCGCTCCATCCTTTCAATAGGGAAGAAGTTTTCAGATTAATAAAGAAAATAAAAAACGAATTGCCAAATAAAACAATATGGCTTTATACTGGTTTTTTGTGGGAAGAAATTAAGGATATTCCTGAAATTGCAGATATTGATGTTATTGCGGAAGGTAAATTTGTAGAAGAGCTTTTGGACAATAATATTCACTGGGTCGGAAGTTCAAATCAAAGAGTAATAGACGTTAAACCGACTCTCGAAACCGGTGAAATCGTTTTGCACAATACTTAATCTATATTTATTCTTATAATTTCATGCCTTTGGTGTATAATTAACTTGTATATTGATATTTAATAAAGGGATTAATTATATGCTAAAAGGAAATGAGATTAGAAAATTATATTTAGATTATTTTAAAGACAAGCATCAGCATACTGTTGTAGAAAGTTCAAGCCTTGTGCCGGATAATCCTACGGTATTATTGACTACTGCCGGCATGCTGCAGTTTTTGCCGATATTTTTAGGAATTCAGAAATGCCCTTACGAGCCTGCAAGAGCCACTTCCTGCCAAAAATGTGCACGTGCGGGCGGAAAGGATTCCGATATTGAAAACGTCGGAAGAACTCCGAGACATCACACCTTTTTTGAAATGCTCGGAAACTTCTCCTTTGGCGATTATTACAAAAAAGAAGTTATTTCGTGGGCGTGGGAATTTGTAACAGAAGTTTTGAAACTGGATAAAGACAGACTCTGGATAACTATTTTTGAGACGGATGATGAAGCTTACGAAATCTGGAGAAGTATAGGTGTTCCGGCTGAGCGTATCAAAAGAAAAGGTAAAAAAGATAATTTCTGGGGACCTCCGGGGGCTTCGGGTTCTTGCGGTCCTTGCTCCGAAATTCACTATGATTTAGGCGAAGAGTACAAGTGTGACGACCCGCGGGGATGCGGAATCGATACTTGCGAATGTGACAGATGGGTTGAGATTTGGAACCTTGTATTTACGGAACTTTATCAGGATGAAGAAGGTAACCAGTCACCTTTAGAAAAGAAAAACGTGGATACCGGCATGGGGCTTGAACGTATTGCAATGGTTTGTCAGGGTGTTGCTTCGACCTTTGAAACCGATTTACTGAGACCGATTCTGGACAAAGTTTCGGAAATGAGCGGAGTTTTGTATTCCAGAACCCCTCACCCTAACCCTCTCCCCGAAGGGGCGAGGGAAGGCAGCGAGAAAACCGACATTTCTCTAAGAATTATCACAGACCACGCAAGATGTGTTACTTTCTTGATTTCTGACGGAGTTATTCCGGGAAATGAGGGCAGAAGCTACGTTTTGAGAATGATTTTAAGACGTGCTTTAAGACACGGAAAAATTCTCGGAATGGAACTTCCGTTCCTGTACAAGCTTGTGGATGTTGTTGTCGATAATTACGGAGAAGCTTATCCTGAGCTTATTAAAAACAAAACTAAAGTTATCGAGGTTATCAAAAAAGAGGAAGAAAGATTCGCTAAAACTCTTGACCGCGGATATAAAATGCTTGAAGAATTTATCTCAGAAAAGAAAGATATTGATGGCGAAAGCGCTTTCAAGCTCTATGATACTTACGGATTTCCGTTTGAACTTACAAAAGAAATCGCTGCCGAAAACGGCCTAAAAGTTGACGAGGACGGTTTCAAGGCTGCAATGCAGGAACAGAAAAACAGAGCAAAAGCTGCTGCAGAGAAGATTTCCGTAACGGGTGATATTAAGTACGCAAAAGTCGAAGAACAGGTTGGTTCTACTGAATTTGTAGGCTATCTTGTTGATTGCTGCGAAGCGAAAATCCTTGCAGCTATTGAAGGAGAAGGTTACACTGATATTGTTCTTGACAGAACTCCTTTTTACGCAGAATGCGGCGGACAGGTCGGCGACAGCGGATTTATTGTCAACGAAAATCTGAAAGCTGAAGTTTTGACTACTTTCAAGGTTAATCATCTTTTTGTTCACAGATGTCAGGTAGTTAACGGTGAAGTTAATATAGGTGAATACGTTTTTGCCCAGATTGATTCCGCAAGAAGAGCACAAATCAGAGTTCACCATACTTCTGCTCACCTACTGCAAGCAGCTTTAATCAAAGTTCTCGGGGATGAAGTTAAACAGGCAGGCTCTCAGGTAGAAGAAAACAGAATGAGATTTGACTTTACTTTCTCACGTGCGATGACTCCTGATGAAGTTCAGAAAACAGAAGACATTATGAACAAATGGATTGGCGAAAAACTCCCTGTTCATACAGATGTTATGGGTATTGAAGAAGCTAAATTAACAGGTGCCACTGCACTCTTTGGCGAAAAATACGAAGATGTTGTAAGAGTAGTTTCAATCGGGGGTAAATCAAAAGGACTCGGCGAGCACAATTGCGGCTGCGGCGGAAATCACGAATCCCACGAATGCGATTGCGGCGGAGGTTGCGGTTGTTCTCACGAAAACGAAAAAGATACGGAAGTTATCTCAAAAGAATTTTGTGCCGGCACTCACGCTTCCAATACTGCTGATTTAAGGTTGGTTAAAATAGTGTCCGAAGGTGCAATTGCAGCAGGAACAAGAAGAATCGAAGCGGTTGTTGCTGATGCGGCAATCAGGTATTTGAACGCAAAATCTGCAGAAATCGACAAACTTGCTTCCAAATTCAAGGTTCACTTTGACGAAGTTGAATCAAGAGTTGAAAAAGTATTGGAAGAAAATAAAGAACTCCAGAAAGCTCTTGAAGAGACTAAAGCAGAGATGGCAAGAAATAAATTTGCAACCTTCATTTCAAGAGCAGAAGATATTGAAGGCGGCAAGCTGTTTATTTCAAAAATTGAGAATTATGACTCTGATGCGATAAAAGCGGGTATTGAACTTTTAGCCAATAAACTTGGCGAATGTGTTATTGTTCTTGCAAACGAAAGAATGGTTGTATCAAAAGTAACCGACGGTTTTGTGAAAAAAGGTGTTAATGCCGGTAAAATCGTAGGAGAAATAGCAAGAGCAACCGGCGCAAACGGCGGAGGGCGTCCAAACTTTGCGCAGGGCGGCGTAAAAGACGCTTCAATGTTAGATGAAGTTCTTACAAAAATTGAAGAAGAGCTGAAATAGCTTTTAATTTATTAACACTCGGGCGCCTTCCATTTATGGAAGGCGCCCGAGTATTAATTCTAATTAATTATTGAAAACTTGCGAAAATAGGTTATAATTTATATATACTTAATGAAATGAAAGGCGAAAAATGACAAACGGGTTATCACTTGATTTACAGTTGTTACAAGAATTAGCGGTTTCCAACGGGTTTAATAATAATCATGCACAGAACAATAAGCCTGCAGTGTATGCAAAAGACGGAGATCCCCGCTATGATGAAGCTATGGATTATGATGGTGACGGTGTTGTTACAATGGAAGAGTACCGGCAATATTGTGAAGAGAACAATATAAGTATGGATGAGCAGGTGCAAAATGTCCAGAGCATGGGTGATTCTGTAATTGCGAAACAGGTATCGGAAGCTGATACTCAGGGCAGCAATAATACAGAGATGGCTTATGATGATTATATTAAGTATTGTGAAGAGAATGCGGTTTCCAGTCCTTCAACCCAGGCTGCAATAAAACCGGAAAATATACAAACCAACGAAGCCGGGTTAATTATTCGTAATATAGGCAAAGCCTTAACCAGTTATCACAATAACACAATTAATTTCCCTACGCCAAAGATAGAACGCAATGCATAGGGGAAGGGGTAAATGAATTGGGTAGGTAAGTGAAACTACAAGTTTAATGTCATTACGGGGGTAAATGTATTGGGTAGGTAAGTGAAACTACAAGTTTAATGTCATTACGGGGGTAAATGAATTGGGTAGGTAAGTGAAACTACAAGTTTAATGTTATTACGGGGGTAAATGTATTGAGTTAGTGACTAGGTGATTAAGTGACTGAGTGACTAAGCGACTGAGTTCTGTAGGATGCGGTAAATCTATGATTTACCGCATCAACAACATAAAATGTTTTGGTAATCTCTGATTACCAAAACCTACGGGTTAAAAGGTAAAAGCGTTTGATTGTCAGGTAATATTTCCTGTTTTCTTATTTTAAATTACAACTTCTCCCTGGCGGAAAATGACGGTCTGTCCGTTTCTAAATCCTGCAACGGTAGATGCTATGCCATTTGCTTTGCAGCCGTAATCAGGAATAACCAAATCTACTTTATCTCCAATATACTTTATTGCTTCATCGTAAGTTAAAGCCGGAGGAGTTCCGGAGAGATTTGCACTTGTTGTTGCAAGAACGCGTCCTTCAATGTTTCGGCATATTTGAGCAAAAGTATTGTTATCAGGAATTCTAACACCGACAGTCGTCAAGCCTGATGTTATAAAGTCGGGAGTTTTTTTAGATTTTTCAAGAACGAGTGTTAAAGCACCCGGAAAGAATTTTTTGATTAATTTCTGAGCTTCTTTTTCAATAGGTTGTTTTAAATAATCAAATAAATTGTAAAATTCGTCGCTCATAAGTATAAGCGGCTTTTTCCCGTCACGGTGTTTTATTTCATAAATCCTTTTGACTGCTTTTTCGCTTGACGGCAGACACCCCAAACCCCATACGGTATCTGTTACGTAAGCTATAACTCCGTCATTTTTTAATATGTCATTTACCTTTTCCAGCATAATTAGTTTTAAATCCTCAGGTATCTTTCAATATTTTATGTTATTATATACCGGCAAATTTTACAATCTTTTTTAGAGGTTAGTCACTAAACTTCTATTCACTATTCACTATTCACTATTCACTATTCACTTTTTATATTATAATAAGATTGTTCAGAAAGATAAGGAGATCCAAAATGGTTCAGCAATTTAATACACCTCAAAAAACAAGACAAGCTGTAATTTTGTTTTTGAAAGGTTCGGCAACACCGATTGTAATGTATTTTGAAAACCCTCAGGCAGTATATGCTGAATTAAAGCAGTTAATGAAAAGTCCGACTCCGGTATTGGTTGAAAAAGAACCTGTCGGCCCGATTAAAAAGCTTTGTTTTGTGTCAAGCCAGATTGCCGGACTTGTTTTGCAGGAAGAACCTTATACATAATAAGTGAAAGTATAAAACCCAAATCAAGTGCACGTAATTCGACCGCGGACACTTTGATTTCTGTCGGAAAAGGGAATAATATGGATAAAATACTTATTGAAGATATAGAACGCGCTCCTGACAAAACTCTTCATTATGATTTTGAGGGTGAAATAAAGGAGCTTGAAAATTGCAAAGTAAAATCCGGTCTGAATATCAAGTCATTGGGTGATTTTATTGAAATTAAAGGGACAATATCCGGGACTATTACATTGGAATGCGACAGATGTCTGAATAAATTTGATTATGATTTTGATTTCGACATAGACGAAACTTATGCAAAACATTCTCTGTATGATGAATATTCACAAGAGGTAGAACTTAAGTCAGGACAGTTTATTACGGATTTGGACGGAGCTAAGGAAATCGATATTTATGACTTATTGTATCAATCTGTAATATTAGCTTTACCAAATAAAAAGGTTTGTGGTATAAATAATTGTAATGAGGGACTGTTTGTATCAGATGAAGATATGGAAGTTCACGACGAAAGGATGGATGTTTTTAAACACATTCAAATTGAAAATTAATAACCGAATATATAAGTAGTACTCAAGAATAGAAAGGTATAGGAAAAATGGCAGTACCAAAGAAAAGAACAGGGCATA
>CALUVJ010000091.1 GCA_944324195.1 Candidatus Gastranaerophilales bacterium | reverse complement strand
ATTTAACGATTGAAGATTGTCACGAATTTTTTGCTAATGGAATACTTGTTCATAATTGCATCGACGCAATCAGGTATGCTCTCGAAGATGAAATGAACTTCAACACAACAAAAGTAATAGGAATGAGACCTTTCTAATGATTGACTTATTTTCAGTAAAACTTAATAAAGACTATGACTTCATACAAACCGAAGTTCCGGCAGGTTCAGGCACGTGGCTTTGTACGGAAACAAACGGCGATTATGTTAAAGGCTATTCTTATGAAGTCGTTGAGGGCGTTGCAACTCGTATTGAACAATCACAGGACTATTTAATCAATAATGCTATTTATCCAACGATTGAGAGCGTTTGCAGCTATCTTAATAACATGTTTTTTGTGAAAAATCTTGCTAATACCTTCCCAATGTATTGGGATAACATAACATTAGAAGATTTTCACTATGATTATAATTGCATATTCTCAAGCGGTTCATTGACATTTGATAACGGTAAAATATCACCTGTAAACAATGTTAATGCGGAAGATTTAATTTATATTGGCGGTCAGCGTAACCGCTTTTTTAGTTATGTTTCAACTGTTGAGGAAAACTCGGTAACTGTTGATAACACTGCAATGGTGAACACTACAGAGCCCGCAGCAATATTTGTTTCAGGTTTACCTCAAAGCGTTGAAAAAATCATAGCTCAAATGATTTCTTATGATGTGTTTGACCGTGAAGCCCCGACAGACTTGCAGAGTGAACATATCGGCAATTACAGCTATACAAAAGCGGATTACTTAATTGGCTCAATGGCTTACCCGTCAGAAATCGTTTCAGGGCTTGAGAGTTTTAAAAGAGTGAGATTTACTTAAATTTCTTCAATTACTGATTTATTCTCACGCAGAATTTTAATAAACTGCCTCACTTTTTCAACTTCCCACGGATAGAGCTTAAAAGTTGTATTTTTTGCTTTTTTGTCATCCGGGACAGGCGGTCTGCCTGCCCCTTTACGTTTTCCGCCTCTGGTCATTACCTAGCCCACTCAATTGCGTCTAAATCATTTATTATAAAATAATTCCTAATAACATACAATTTCTTTTAGCATTTGAGAAAATTCTAAACATCTCATCATCAAATTTTTTACCATTAAAAGTAGCCATTAAGTTTGCTTTTGCTTCTTTATATTCTCTTAATGCTTGTTCTTTACTTGTTTTTAAATTTAAATTCATCATTTTGTCCGCCTTTCGTTTGCTTACATTATTAATATATCACATTATTAGATTAAAGTCAATACTTTTATTTAATATCTGTAACATTTGTTTACATAAGGTTTAAAATGGCTTTAAAATCACGCTACAAAACGATAAAAATTCTTGAATATAAAGAGCCGTATTTTTCTAATCCCGGTGAATGGGTTACAAAAGGCACTTTTAAAGGTTTAATCCAGCCCTCAACAGGCTCAAAGGTCTATAACAACGGCAAAGACACAACAAACGTAGATGCCTTGTTATTTTGTGATATTTCCGAAGTGTTTGAAGAAAAAGACATACTGGAATTTAAAGGAATACGTTACAAAATTGCAGGTGCACCCGTAAAACCTGACGGTATAACGGGAGTAACACCAAAAAGAGGGCAGCACGCTGAATATAACCTTGTTTACACACAAGAGGGGCTTTGATGTCAGAAACTCAAAATTTAACATATCAAAAATTAACGAATTTCAAACTTTTCAAATGGAAAATCTTTTCAAAAGAAGAAATTTACAACGAGCGTTCTTGTGAAGGCACACCGTATCAAATAATTGTAACACAGGATTACTTTAACAAAGAGTTTAAAAATGTCGACAAAGATTAGTTTTGATTTACCTGATTTTTCGCTTGTTTTAAAAAATGCAACAACTCAAACGATGCAAGAAGCAGGGTTCAAAGTTGAGGATGAAGCGAAAAAAGCCGCCCCTGTTGATAGCGGCTATTATCGCAACAATATCGGCTTTGACGGCAAAAATAGAGTTATTGCAAATGCTGATTATTCAGCGGATTTGGAATATGGAACAAAACCGCACGTAATCGAGCCGAAAACCGCTAGTGCTTTACACTTTCAATCTGATGGTCAAGATGTATTCACAAAACGTGTTAATCATCCCGGAACAAAACCGCTTGCAATTATGCGTAACGCTGCCTTAAAGGTTCAAAAGCAAGTGGGCGGTATGTTTTACGATAATTTCAGAAAAGATTTGAAAAAATACAGAGTTAAATAATGTTTGAACAGCTTTTATTTGAATACATAAAAGAAAATTTTAAAGTCGAGGGGTTTGACCTGTCTTTCGGCTACGGCGAAATACCTCCAAAAACAAAAGAGCCTTATATTATTCAATACTCGCTCGGTATGGACGGCACAAGGCAGGTTCTCTGCAATGAAGACAATTACACAGACGGCGAAAGCTTTACGCAGTGGAATATTTATACAGGTTCTCAGTCAACGGCGGATTTTATCTATCAACAGTTGTTTACATTTGTTGAGGGTATAAAACAACTCGGCGATTATAAAATCGGCTTAAATCAGTATAACTCGAGCCGGGCAATGACAAACCGGACAATGACAAACCCCAATATCGGGCTTTATTCAAGTATTTTAGCAATGCAGATTTCATATTACAAATGAGGTTTTATGTTTTTTTTCAAAAAAAGATTGTTCAATGATTATGCGGAGAATATTTATTTCAAAGAAGCGAAAAAAACGGTAAAAACTAGCTCATATTTTAATTTTTTATATTTATATCAAAAATATATTAAAGACTATTGGTGTGGTTTTGATATTAAAAAAATAGATAGTAAAAAAGTTCAAGATTATTATGAATATCTTTCGACTTTAAAAAATAAAAATGGAGAAAATTTATCAAAATCAACAATTAACCGTGGAATTTTAGGCTTGTTTAGAACAATTTTAAACCACGCAGCTATACATGGTGAAATTCAGCCGCTATTATTACGGCTTAAAACTCCTAATAATCTGAAAAAAGAGAATAAAACAAAAATTATGGCAGAAAAAGAATTAGAAAAATTAAAAAGTATATTAAAACAACCATTGTCCGGTGCAAAATATCGCAATGCTAAAATATTTACGATTTTAGCACTTTATCAAGGCTTGAGAATAGGCGAAATATGTGGGCTCAAGTGGGAAGATATCGATTTCAAAAATAAAACAATAAGCATAAAACGGACTGTGAATAATGTATATGATTGTGAAAAAAAAGACAGTAAGTTGAATATTTCTACTCCAAAAACAGAGAGCAGCGAACGCATTATCCCTATGTTAGACTTTGTTGCAAAAAAAATGTCAGAGTGCTTTGAAATTTGTTATCAAAATGCAAAAATGACATATTGCGACATGAAAGAATTTAATAAATTTTATATTCTTGCTGGGAAAAAACCCACTACGCCCAGAGTCGTGCGAAGTGGCTTTGAACGGCTATTAGCGGCATACGATATACCATACGTAAAGCCGCATTCGTTACGCCATTCATTTTGCACAGAATCGATAAACGCAGGTTGTGCAACAGAAGCTGTGAGCCAAATATTAGGACATTCAAATTCAGCAATCACTTTAAATGTTTATAATCATTTAACTTCAAAAAAAATAAATGATACTATAGAAATTTTAAATAGGGAATGTTCCAATGCCTGAAATTGTTTGCGACTGTTGCGGAAAAGTATTTAGGCGTAGAGCAAGTGATATTAAGCGGCGAAAAAATCATTTTTGCAGTTTAAAATGTGCCTATAAATACCGTACTTGCGATATTATTGTGACAAACGATGAATTTAAACAGTATTATGATAAATATAAGCTATTACTATATAAATATGCGTGGAGTTACGAATATATATTTTTTGACGAATTAATGCAAGAAGCGTTAATCACTCTATGGCAAACAATCGATAAATTTAAAAATAAGAGAATTAAAAATAATTTTTATTCCTATTTAAACGTAGCTTTGAAAAATCATTTAAAGCTTTATTACATAAGAAATTTAAAATTTAATAATTCAATTCATTTTTCAATTTTTGAAAATCCCGACTTTTTAGAATTTTCAGAAGAAACAAACGAGTTAAATTTAGATTTTAACAATTTTTTAAATAAAATTAAAAATTATCCTAAAAATGAACTTTGTTTATCAGAAAAAATGTTGTTAGAAAAAGAATTGGAAGGAGCGACTTACGAATATTTGTCAAAAAAATATGATATGGGAATTCCTCGAATTCAAAAAAATATATATGCAGCTAAAACATTGTTGCGAAAAAAATTTAAAGAACAAGTTAAATATCTAAAAGAAGTAGCATAAACAAGGAGATTTTAAAAATGGCAGACCAAACAAAAAGATTAGTAGGTAAAGACGGCGAAGTTTATGCCGCAACAAAAGGGACTTTAATTGAAGGTAACGGCTCAACCGCATTAACGGACGGTTATTATATCGTTGCCGCTGTTGCTTCCACATCCTCTGCGCTTCCTACGGGATTACAAGCAGGGTATGTATTTAAAGGTTCAGCAGAAATTACCCCCGCTGAAGGCGACAATGTTATTCCGCTTACTTTAACCCGTAAATGCGATATTACAAGCTTTTCTGTTGAATATTCAGCAGATGAAATTGACGTTACAACCTTGTGCGACACTCAAAGAAGCTACAGAGCAGGTTTTACTGACGCTACAGGAACACTGGAAGGCGTAACCACAATCGGGCTTTCTGAATATTTAATGGAAAAATTCATTCCGATTATCGAACAGACCGGCGAAACTGTAGAAGTTACAGAAATCAACGGAGATGCGTTGATTATAAGATTGGTTCTTAATAAACAAACCGCAGGCGGAACAGTAATGTCTTACTTTGCGCCGATTGCTTTAACTTCTTACAATATCGGGGCTTCTGTTGATGATGCGCAAACTTACACGGCTAATTTCAGAAACACACCTGATGACGATTTGAAACCTTGTATCTTAAAGGAAAGAGCAGAGGCGTAATTCAAAGGGTTACAATTTGTAACGCTTTTAAGGAGAAAAAATGCATATAGAAATAGAAAACCTTGAAGAAATAACGGTTGTACCCGAAAAATTCAAGAATGAAGAAAATCCGCCAAAGTTTATATTCAAGACACCGAATGCAGCCGATGTAATCGACTTTCAGATTTTTAACGATATTACAAGAGTTGCTAACCGCTGTTTTGTAAGGTTTGAGAATAAACCGACATTGCAGAAAGACGGAAAAGCCCTTGAATATAACACTTATGCGGAATTTATCGGACTTGGTGCCAGCGGCGTAATTAATGAAATCCACGCCGAATGCTGCGCAAAGCTCTTACCCGTAATTCTCGGGATTAAGGAACAGGCGGAAAAGACTGAAAAAAAGTCAAAATAGCTTGGGAGATTTATCAAACAGGGGAATTAAAAATTACATCTCGGGAAGGTGACAAGCTCACCTTTCTCGGTGATGTAAAAAAGCCGATAGCAATCGGAAAGAAAAAAGACCTGTGGGCCAATCTTGATGAGGAATTTTATTCAATTCTTGACTTGTGGCGATGGCACAGAGCAGGGCTCATTGATATAAACCATTTACCCTATGAGATAGCTATAGGGATTAGGTATTTAGTTGAAGTTGATTTAGCGGAAAGTAAAGGAATTATTAATGCCTTCAAATAACGACGGTAGAGTAATAATTAATATTGATAGCAATGCTTCAAAGGTAGCAAGAGATTTTCAAAATCTTACAAATGATACCTCAAAATATGAGCGTATTTTGAGAAATGTTGCCGGAACATCTAACGCAACTTTACCTATTTATGACAAAATTCGAGCTAAATTAAAAGAGCAGCAAACCGCTGCAAATTCAGCGATTGCGTCATACCAAAAATTAGCAAACGCACAAAAAAGCGGGATAGGGTTCAGCCAATTAAACTCTGTTACAGGCTCGGCTATTGAACGATTGAAAAACCTTGCTTTACAAGGCAGGCAGAACAGTGCGGAATTTCAAAATTTAGCTGGCATTGTTAGAAATGCAAATTCTCAAATTCAAAATGCTAATAATGTCGTAAGCCAAGCTATAACCGGTTCAAAAGGATTTAATAATAGTTTAGGAGTACTAGGCGGTTCTCTAGGTTCATTAGGCGGGCTTGCGGCTCGTGCTGCTGCTGGTTTTGCCGCTATGAAATTAAAAGACTACGGGCAATATGCACTTCAAACATCTGCAGCTTTTGAACAGCTTGCAATCTCGTTCAGAGTAATGACAGGTTCTGCTCAAACAGGACAAGAGCTTACCGATGCCATAATTGAGCTTGGCGCTAAAACTCCGATGACTGCCCATCAATTATCAAAAGCAGCTCAATTACTTTTATCTTTTGGCGAAAGTGCTGAAAACATAATTCCTGATTTAAAGCTTTTAGGCGATATAACAGGCGGTGAGGTTAATAGATTCAATCAGCTTTCACTTGCTTTTGCTCAAGTCGGTGCAAACGGCAGATTAATGGGTCAAGACCTTTTACAAATGGTCAATGCCGGTTTTAACCCTCTGCAAATCATTTCTCAAAAAACGGGGAAATCAATGGGCGAACTTCGTAAAGAAATGGAAGAAGGACGCATTTCTTTTCAAATGGTAGCTCAGGCAATGCAAGACGCAACAAGTGAAGGTGAGCGCTATTTCGGCTTAATGGAACAGCAAGCAGGTTCCCTAAACGGTTTACTTTCAACGAACGCTGATACTTGGGAACAAGTAGCAAA
>CALUVJ010000090.1 GCA_944324195.1 Candidatus Gastranaerophilales bacterium | reverse complement strand
CGTTTCGGAAACACTTCTGAAGTTGGCATTTTTGAGATGGGAAGCAAAGGGTTAACGGAAGTTATCAATCCGAGCGAGCTTTTCTTAAAAGAATACAACCAGACTCAAACTCCGGGGAGCACGATTATTGTAACAAGCGAAGGCACAAGGCCTCTGCTTGTTGAGATTCAGGCGCTTGTGGGAACGACTCCATATCCTGCGCCGCGAAGAGTTGCAAACGGAGTCGACACGGGCAGGGTTTTGCAGATTCTTGCAGTGCTTGAAAAAAGAATCGGACTAAACTTATCAAAACAGGATGTTTACGTTAACGTTATCGGCGGAATCGATGTTAACGAGCCGGCTGCGGATTTAGGGATTGCGCTTGCAATTGTAACCTGTGTCAGGGATGTTGTTTTTGACTCTCACACTGCAATAGTGGGCGAAATCGGGCTTTCCGGGGAAATCAGAGCGGTTAATCATATAGAAAGACGAATAACAGAGGCTCAGAAACTCGGCTTTAAGCGGATAATTATACCTGCCGCAAATGAACTCCAGGAAGAAATTAAAGGTATAGAAATTATAAAAGTCCGAAAGATTCTGGAAGCAATCACAAGGGGTGTGAAAGCGTGAAGTGTGAGGGGTGTAGAGTGAAGGGAAGGTTAAGAATTGTAGGTCTGGTTTTACCTGACAATAACTTTTTGTCATTGCGAGGGAATGGCCTAGGCAACCCGAAGCAATCTCTAACAAATTTGACAACTGAATAAAAATGGAATGCAGAGAAAATCAAAGATTTTCTCGTAATGACAATAAAAACGGGATTGCCGTGTCGCTTACGCTTTTTACAATGACATGATGCTATTGGTGTGTAACTTTCGGAATGCCGTCATTTTGAGGGTGTAAGCCTAAAGAATCTATCACAAAGAAAAAAATAAAGATTCAGGAGGACGACAACGCGTGTTTCCTCTCCGGCGGGGAGGGTTAGGGAGGGGGTAAATGAGACAAAAGAAGCGGATGGATAATTTAATAATAACAGGAGCTGAAAATGATAATTGATGCGCATACTCATATCGGGAATTCTTTCTGGGGACAGTTTTCTCCGGAATTTTTGCTTGATATTATAGATGACAGTGTTGATATTGCAATTTGTTCTAATCTTGAAGGAATCGACAGTTATACGGGAAAAGACGAGATTGAATGTAATCTTGACATGCTTAATGCCTGCAAAAAGTACCCCAAGCTTAAACCGCTTGCGGTTTGCGAAGTTGACAGGACTGAAAATGCGGATAAAATTCGTCAGTTGCTGTCAAAACACAAAGAATTTATTGGACTCAAGTTTCATCCGGAGTTTACAAAGCTTGCGGCGGATTCGGACAGGTATGATGATTACCTGAAAGCTGCGCAGGAATATAAAATGCCATGCCTGTACCATTCGGGGCATATTAAATCCCGTTTTTCTTCACCGGAATTGATTTATAAAAAGGCGAAAAAGTTTCCGGATGTGCCGATAATTCTCGGGCATTTGTCTACAACAACACGTGAATGCCACGAAAGAGCAATTGAAATTATGCTGGAATCCATTGAAAAAGAAACGGCAACTTTGTACGCAGATGTTTCATGGGTCGGTGTAGAAGATTCAATTATGCTGATTGAGAAGTTAAAAAATACAAAAAAAGGTGATTTTACGGACAGAATTTTGTGGGCATCAGATGCGCCTGTCGGGGATTTTAATCAGCAAAAAGAGTTGTATATCAGTAATTTGGCAGAGTTTCAATCTCGTATTTCAGCACATTTTAAGGATAAAGAATTACTCGATGCCTTGATGTACAAAAACGCTCTCAAACTTTTTGGCCTGTAGGTTTTAAATGTAAGCTTTGAAAAGCCGGTTCCCGCTTTTAAAAGCGGGAACCGGCTTAAGAATTATTGTACGACAGCAAATCTAAATTCTTCAGACCAGGTTTTGAAACCGCCTGAGAGTTCCATTACCGCAAAGGTGTTTTTAGCAAGTAAATATGCCGCTCTTGCTCCAAGGTGGCAGTAGTTATTGTAACAGTACACAATGTGTAAATCCTCTTTATTAAGCTCCTTCATTTTTTCCGGCATTTCTTCGTACGGTATTGATACGGCTCCAGGAATATGCCCTATTTCATAATCAGCCTGAAGTCTTACGTCAATAATTTTAACGTATCTCTCTTCACTCAGTTCTTTGAGTTCAACAGGACCGAGTGTAAAAGCGAGTTTTTTTGAAAAATAACACTCTGCTTTTTCAGTATTATTTCTGATTTCTTGAATTTTTTCATCTGTCATTTTATTCTCCTTATATACTGTATGTGTATTTAGTTGCGATAAACATACTTATCATTATCATGCCTGTCATCAGAAAGTTTATTCCCGCAAGTATTCCTATTGCAAACAATGCTATGGAGGGGAGTCCTATTATGATTATTAGTCCGATAAGAAATTGCATTACGGCTATCGGGATGTCTGCCCACCAAAAGTACAGGTTTTTTCGATTTTGGACTGCAAAAGCGCAGGTAGAAATACTTTCGAGTAAAAAATACACGCCAATCACGCTTGTTATTACGACGAGATTGAACATGGGTGCGGTAAACAAAAAAAGTCCAAGACCTATCAAAATCAGCCCAAGTACAATATTAAGCAGGAAATGTCTGGTATAATTTTTTGTCATTAGAGCGTTAAGTATTTTGTAACCGCCGTAAATAATAAATGTAAGACATATCATCATGCCAAAAGTTATAGAGGTAAGTTTCGGAAGCATTAGCATTGCAATTCCTAAAATAGTCAATAATATACCTTCTGTCAGGACACAGCTTAAGAATTTTTTTTCAGTCATCTTAATATCTCCTTTTACCGATAAAAGATTACATTATCAAAAAAAAATTTACTCCCCCCAATGGCCATAATAAGCGGGTAAATAATCAGCATAAAAAAAAAGACCTTGTAAAAACCAAGGCCTGTCCGTTTAAATAAGAAGAGAGAGCTTTATATTCTGTTTAAATCCGGTAAAATAATTTTTTGCTATCTGATTGTCAAATTTTTTACAAATCTTTACAAACTCGGTAAAATTTTTAAGACGTTCTCATTGTATACAAATTCGTCTTTATATTTCTTAATACACTAGCAAATTATTGCGATTTAAATTGTTTATAAATATAATGGAAATAAGTGTGAAGGTGATTTTATGGTTGATATGTTAAATATTAATCCATCAGGATTTAAACAGAATACTTACGGTAATATCCAAAAAATAGGAACAACGCCTAATGGCCGGACTGTATACAGAGTTATTGATTCTCAGGGTGAAGAATCCGGCAAATTGAGTGTTCCGCACGAGCAAGCGGACAAATTTGAATCAGCATATAAAGATGTAATGGATTCAGCTCCAAAAATTCAAAAATATGTAATGGAAAATTCTTCTGAAGAGGATATAAAAAAGAGACGTAATCTTTCAAGATTAATAGTCGGTACCGGCGGTGTAATAGGTGCGGCAATTCCTATTGCACTTTCTAAAAAAATGTCTAAGACCAAGACAATATTAGCAACAGTTGCCGGAATTATAGCAGGTGTTTCTGCAGGATTCGCGGCATCACTTGCAGCAACAACACCTCCCGGAACTTATAAATTTGCAAAAGCAACAAGAACCTTTTCAAAATTAGATATACAACCTGTTGCCGAATATCGTGTAAACGGTTAATTTTCTGTTCATAGACAACCATTTTTGTTTATACTAAAATTGTAATGGAAAAAATAGTATAACATAATGGAAGCATCCGGCTTTCGAGTAGCCGGAGAAAGAAGGAAAAATGGTACCGGAAACAAAAAGTTTTCAATTAGAAATCGGCGGTAAGGTTGTTACCGTTGAAACAGGTAAGTACGCAAAATCAACAAACGGCAGTGTTACTGTTCGCTGCGGTGATACAATGCTTTTTGTACACTGTGTTGTAAGTAAAGAACCAAGAGTCGGGATAGATTTCTTCCCGCTGCTTATTGACTATGAAGAAAGAATGTCCTCAATAGGCCGTATACCCGGCGGATATAACCGTTCGGAAGGTAAAGCAAGCGACAAGGCAATCCTTGTTTCACGCTTAATCGACAGACCTATAAGACCTCTTTTCCCGAAAGGATACAGAAATGATATTCAAATTGTAGCCCAGTTATTCAGCTATGACCAGCAAAACCAGCCGGATACGTTGGCAATGCTTGGTGCTTCTTGTGCATTAATGCTTTCAGGCGCACCGTTTGAAGGTCCTATCGGTGCAGTAAGAGTTTCTAAACTTGACGGACAATTGATTGCTAATCCTACACACCAGCAAGCCGACAAATCTGCTTTAGATATTGTTGTTGCAGGTACTCATGACAGTGTAATTATGGTAGAGGCAGGCTGCAAATTTGTTACGGAAGATGATATTATGGAAGCTGTTGAGTTTGCTCAGGGTGAAATCAGAAAACAGTGCGAAGCTCAGGTAGAATTTGCCAAGGCTTGCGGTGTGGTTAAAGAAGAATTTGTAGACCCATATGACACAACAGAATTAAAAAATATTATTAACGAAGTTGCTCACGATATGATTTTTGATGCATACCATAACTTCGACAGAGAATACAGACAAAATAAGCTTGAAGAAGCTAAGAAACTTGTTAAGGAAAAAGTTGAAGCTCTTCCGGAAGATCACTACATTCACCAGATTATGGAAGAAACCGGAATTGACTTTGTCTCTGAAGAATTTAAAGCTGCAGAAAAGAAAATTATGCGTGCAATGATTCTTGACGAAGGCGTTAGAGCTGACGGAAGAAAACCTAATGAGGTTCGTCCTATCTGGTGCGAAGTAGGTGTTATTCCTCGTGCCCACGGTTCAGCTGTATTTACAAGAGGACAAACTCAAATACTTTCTGTTGCAACTCTTGCAGGCCCTGGTATGAAGCAGGAATTAGACGGAGTTGATCCGGAAACAGAAAAAACTTATATGCACAAATATATTTTCCCGGGTTTCTCCGTAGGTGAAGTAAAACCTCTGAGAGGGCCTGGCAGACGTGAAGTCGGACACGGAAACTTAGCAGAAAGAGCAAATGTTCCGGCGCTTCCTTCGCAGGAAGAATTCGGTTACACAATTCGCGTAACTTCCGATGTCCTTGAATCAAACGGCTCAACTTCAATGGGTTCAACTTGCGGTTCTTCAATGGCTCTTATGAATGCCGGCGTTCCTGTAAAATGCATGATTGGCGGTGTTGCAATGGGTATGATAACAGAACCGGGAAGAGAACCCGTTGTTTTAACCGATATTCAGGGTATTGAAGACTTTTTAGGCGATATGGACTTCAAAGTTACAGGTAACGATGACGGTATTACTGCTCTTCAAATGGATATGAAGGCTAAAGGTATTGCAAATGATACTTTAAGAAGAGCGTTAGCTCAGGCAAAAGAAGGCAGACTGCATATCTTAGGGGAGATGAGAAAGGTTATCACAAAACCTGCTGATCACTTATCACCATACGCTCCGAGCATCACAACAATGAATATTCCTGTAGAAGATATCGGAACCGTAATCGGACCTGGCGGTAAACAAATTAGAGCAATCATTGAAGCCTCCGGTGCAGAAATCGATATTCAGGATAACGGCGTTGTAACAATTACGTCAAACGATCAGGAAGGCGCTGCTATTGCTAAGAAAATGATTAACGACCTGACCTTCAAGCCGGAAGTCGGCATGGTAATCAAAGGCAAGGTTGTAAGAATTATTCCTATCGGCGCTTTTGTTGAACTCGGCGGCGGAAAAGACGGTATGGTTCACATTTCACAAATTTGTCAGGAAAGAATTGAGACAATCGAGCCTCACGTAAATATCGGAGACGAAGTTGTTGTAAAAGTTATCAAGATTGATGACAAAGGCAGAATTAACCTGACGATTAAGGGTGTCACCGACGAAGACAAGACAAAAATTATAAATGCTTAATCTTAAGATAAATAAGAGACAAGAAGTTTGATTTTTCAAACTTCTTGTTTTTTGTAAAAATTATTTACAAGCACCTAAAAGTCCTGCATCTGTGCACAAAAATAATCCGACATATTTTTGTTAATATTTCTCTTTAATATTAAAATAATCTCCGGCACCTATAATCATACTTCTAACAGCAGCCTGAACTCTGTTTGATACGCCAAGCTTTTTATAAATTGATGCAACATGTGCCTTTGTCGTATGGTTTGATATAAAAAGTTTATTAGAAATTTGTTTGTTGTTTAATCCCTGTAACAATAAGTGTAAAACTTCTCTTTCTCTCTCCGTAAAACTTTCCATTTATACCAACTATCCTCATCTTTCTTCTTTATTTTAGCCCTCAATATATTTGTACAATATCGGACATAAATCTGTCTATAAGCTCGGTGGCTACATTTTTGCACAATAAACTTTGTTTTGTGTAAACTTTTGTAACGATTTAAATATGCCCTGAAATTAGATATATTTTCGATACTTTATATATATAAGATGGTATAAAAAAGGAATAACGTAAGATGGGTCTCAGTACAAATACAGATTTACAAGCAATATTCGGACAGGTTGACGGTCTGTTAGCAAAACTGCCTTCGGGGACGGAAGGCGGCTCATCTTTTAATGCCGGTGAGTTTTTTAAGCTTGGCAATATACTTAACGGTTCTCTTGATTTAGAAGGCAGCAGCAGCGGAAGCAATGGCGATCAAACCGCTAATATGATAAAAAGCACAATCAATACTGTTATGTCACTTCTTGATAAGATTACAAATCAAGAGGCTAAAGCTGCAAGAGAAGAAGTTAAGAAAAATAAAAAAGCAGCTGCTGAACTTCAAAAAGAGCAGGAAAAATCCAGAGCAGAGCTTCAAAGCAGTATTGATACAATTCAAAGCGAC
>CALUVJ010000089.1 GCA_944324195.1 Candidatus Gastranaerophilales bacterium | reverse complement strand
CCCAATCCATTTACCTCTCACGCTTCACGACTGCTCCCCCAGTCACTGCGAGAAAATCTTTGATTTTCGCGGCAGTCTATTTTTATTCAATTGTCAAGTTTGTTATGGATTGCTTCGTCGCTTTTGCTCCTCGCAATGACATCAAACTTGTAGTCTCACTTACCAATCCAATCCATTTACCCCCGCAATGACGTTGAACTGGTTATTGTCAGGTAAAACCTGACCTACAATTCTATTCACTATTCACTACTCACTATTCACTAACCAACATTTTCCCCCTCTCTCTATTTATGATATAATAAATTATTAGAAAAGGACACATACAAATGAGTGAGAATTATATTGGAATTATTAAGGAGGATAAAGTTTATCCGATAATAAGAAGTAAAGAGCCGGAATTAGCAATAGAAACAGCACGTGCTCTGGTGGAAGGCGGAATAAGGGTTTTGGAGATAAATGTTGAAAATCCTTCTTTATACAGAGCAATTTCAGAGGTTTCAAAATTTGCACACGTATGCGCAGGCGGTATAATTACGGCAATGCAGGCGGATGCAGCCTTTGAAAGCGGAGCAAAACTTATTGCTTCACCTATTTTTCAAATGAATATGGTTAAGATTTCAAAAAACAGGCGGGTACCTTTTATAGCAGGAGCTTCAACCGCAAACGAAGCGTATAATGCCTGGAAATCAAGAATACCTTTAATAAAATTATATCCGACGGATGCCATGGGCGGGGTTCAGTATATCGAGGATATTCTGAGACAAATGCCGTTTTTGAGTTTGATGCCTATGGGAAATATAAAATTGGGCGAAGTTGTGACTTACATAAAAGCCGGCGCTGCTGCAGTAGGTGTGGGAAGAGATTTCTACTTGGGATTTACGCCCAAGGAAATTACGACACGCACCAGAGAGATTATGAAAGAGGTTAAGGATTTCTCAGAATGGATTCAAAAATAGATATTGCAATCATAGGTGAATGCCTTATAGAACTATCTGCCAACGGGACACTTGCGGAAACATCCACTCTCAATAAGTATTTCGGCGGAGATACCGTAACCACTGCCGTTGCAATAGCAAGATTGGGAGGAAGCGTTACGTATTTAACTAAAGTCGGCAATGACGGATTTAGTGAATTTATTATATCCAGCCTTCAAAAAGAAGGAATTGATACTTCTTTAATAAAGACAAACGATGAACAAAACGGGATGTATATTGTATCAAGAACCCCCGAAAAACAGGAGCTTTTGTACTATAAACGCAAAACCGCCGCAACAAAACTTTCTATAGAAGATATTTCCGAAGATTGTATAAAGAAGCTAAAATTAGTTTATTCAACCGGTGTTGTGCAGTCTCTCAGCGCAAGTTCGCGGGAACTTGTCAGAGAAACTTTTAGGATTGCAAAAGAAAATGGTGTATTAACGGCGTATGATCCGAATTATACATCCTGCTTTATGAATTCCGCAGATACCCGCGAGTTTTTTGAGGAAATTGTTGACTACACGGATATTATATTTTTGAGCCTTAAAAATGATGCGGTAAAACTTTATGAAGTGGATTCTATTGAAAAAGTTATGAAATATTTTTGGGATAAGGGTGTAAAAATTGTCATTGTAAAATCCCACATCGACAACGGATATTATACGGGTAATAAAGGTGAAATTAATTTTACAAGTTTTTATAATACCCAAAAAGCAATAGATATAACCGCATCCGGCGACGTTTTTAACGGAGGATTTTTATACGCTCTGACAAACGGATATACACCTCTTGAAGCTACCAAGTTTGCTTCCGTGGTTTCGGGGCTTCAGACGCAAAATTACGGCGCCATCCAGGCAATTCCTTATAAGAATGCCGTTTTGGAGAAACTTCAATGACAAAATATATAGTATCCGGTTATATCGGATTTAATAATTTCGGTGATGAAGCCATTGCCAGGGTTTTGGTTGACAGGCTGAAAAAAGACGGGGCGGAAAAAATTACATTAATTTCCTCCAACCCTTCAGAAACGTCAAAAATCCACGGTGTGGACTCCTGTCATATGTTTAAATTTTTTAAGGATTTGAAAGCGGCAGATGTTTTGATATCAGGCGGGGGAAGTCTTTTACAGGATGTTACCAGCTTCAAAAGTCTGTTGTATTATCTTAGTGTAATCTATACAGCAATTCTTCTCGGCAAAAAAGTGGAAATTTTTGCCCAAGGCATCGGCCCTATTCATTCCAAAGCCGGACAAATTTTAACAAGGACGGCACTTAGATTTGCTGATAAAATTTCAGTCAGAGATAAAAAATCTTACGAACTTTTAAACAGTTGGAATATAAACGCCGAACTCGTTAAGGATCCTGTACTTACACTGGAACTTCCCGTGAAAAATAAAACCGGAACGGTAGGAGTCCAGCTTAGAAATTATCCGACAATTACGGATGGTTTTTTAAATTCTCTTGCGGAAGAACTTGTGAAAAGATTTCCTGATAAAAATTTTCAGATTATATCTTTGCAAGATAGTATAGATTTGGATATTTGCGAACAATTCGGCAGAATTCTTTATAAGAAAGGCTGCTCAGGCAGAATTACGATATTGAGCAAACTTTCTATAAATGATGTAATTGAAAAAATTTCTGATTTGGAATTTTTGATAGGAATGCGCTTCCATGCAAATATTGCCGGTATAAAATCAGGGGTTAAAACTTTGGCAATTAACTATGATATAAAAGTAAAAAAACTTGCAGAAGAATATAATCTGCCGTTGATAGAACTTAATCAAAGAGATTTCTCCGCTGAATTTGATAAATTGACAAATGTTACAAAACAAAATGTATAGTATGTTTGTATGATTTTCTAAAAAATTATTTTAAGATTTATGATTTTTGCCGTTTATTGTTGAATAATGAAAAAGTTATACAACAAAGAAACTTTTCACCTGGTGATTCTTTTATTTCTGCCGCTTCTGTTTTATATAGGAGTACAAATTTTAGTTCACTATAATAGTCATACAATTTGTATATTTAAAATTTTAACGGGGCATCAGTGCTGGGGATGCGGTATGACACGTGCGTTTAATGAATTATTTCAACTGCATTTTAAAGAAGCTTATTCATTTAATCCCCGAATTGTTATTATAGCTCCGTTATTAGTTTATATATGGTTATCAACATTAATCCGGGAAATTCAATGTAAATGTAAGGATAGTTAATATAAGTAATTGCCGTACGTAAAAAGGCAAAAAAGAAAGAGGTTTATTATGCAAAAACAAAAGAGTTATGTAGTTACACTGTTACTGTCATTTTTCCTGGGAGGACTCGGGCTGCACAGATTTTATACCGGATACATAGGACTTGGAGTGCTGCAGCTCTTTACCGGGGGAGGATGCGGTATATGGACAATTATTGATTTTATTAGTATTTGTTTCAATAAATATCAAGATGCAGACGGGCAAGATTTAAAAGATTATAACAAAGTATTGGGCTTAACCTTCTTCTACATATGGGTGCTCTTATTCGTTCTTTGTATTTTGTTTTACGCTGCAGTTATTGCACAAATGAAAGGATTACATTAATGTCAATGAAAAAATGTCCTAATTGCGGTGCTGAGATTCCGGCAGATGCAACAAGATGCTATGTCTGCAAAGAATGGCTTCAAGATACAAACTGTAATGCTGATAATAAGCCGCAAGATTTTCTGGAAACACTTTTGTTTGCCTGGTTTCTTGGGTGTTTTGGCGTACACAGATTTTATACCGGAAATATTCCCATAGGTATTGCTCAATTATTTACTCTTGGCGGGTGCGGAATTTGGGCTTATATAGACCTGATTATGATTTGTTTTAATAAGTTTAAAGACGGCCAAGGACGTCATTTGAGTAATTATAAGTCAAATGTCGGTATTACATTGTTTGTTATAAGTCTTATACCGCTGGTAATCATTTTATTTATGGTATTTTTAATCTTTTTGGCAGTTGTAATTCCGAGGTTAGTATGACAAACATAGTATGCCCGTATTGTAAACAAGTAATATCAGATACGGATACGGTATGTCCGTACTGTACTACAAATCTGGTTAAAAATGACTATAGCAAGTATCTTATGCCGGTAGGAGCGGCGCTGTTTGTTTTATGGATTGCGGCAAATATTGCGGGATTTGTTTTCCTGCAAAATCACCTGCAAGTTCTAACCTTAAAAGACAAAAATAATTGTTTGATTTTTTCGCTTGCGGAATACATACAATTGTTGATTCAACCGTCAATTGTGGTTTGTGCACCATATGTAATAGCGCTGATAAAAAAATACCAAATAAAAATATCAATAGCCTGTATAAGCATGTGTATAATTTTGTTAATGTTATTTATTTCATATTTTATCCATTTGCAAAAACTTGCAGGTATATAGAAAACAGAAGAGGTAAAAAGCGCGGCGGGCCTGAAATCAGGCCCGCCGCGCTTGCAATAATATTGGTTTAGGGGGGGAATGGGGGTAAATGGATTGGGCTAGTGACTAGTGATTAGTGAATAGTGATTAGTGAATAGTGATTAGTGAATAGTGAGTAGTGAATAGAATTGTAGGTCAGGTAAAACCTGACCATAACTGGTTCAACGTCATTGCGGGGGTAAATGGATTGGGCTGGTAAGTGAGACTACAAGTTTGATGTCATTGCGAGGAGCGAATGCGACGAAGCAATCCAGTGCCCCTCACCCTAACCCTCTCCCCAAAGGGGCGAGGGGAAAGAGCGGGCCGATATCACCTGACAGGTCATAGTTAAAAAAATGGACTGCCGCGAAAATCAAAGATTTTCTCGCAGTGACAGGGGAAGCCGTCGTGAAGAGTGAAGAGTGAGGGGGGGGAATGGGGGTAAATGGATTGGGCTAGTGACTAGTGACTAGTGAATAGTGAGTAGAATTGTAGGTCAGGTAAAACCTGACCATAACTGGTTCAACGTCATTGCGGGGGTAAATGGATTGGGCTAGTGACTAGTGATTAGTGAATAGTGAGTAGTGAATAGAATTGTAGGTCAGGTTTTACCTGACAATAACTAGTTCAACGTCATTGCGAGGAGCGAATGCGACGAAGCAATCCAGTACCCTTCACCCTTTACCCCTCACTCCTCGCGTGATATAATAAAGTAATGAAAAACAGCTGGTTTAAATTATCAGATAAAATAAGGTTTTTACTTGTCGGCGGATTTAACGCCGGAGTTTCATACCTGATTTATTCTGCAGTTTGCCTAATTATAGGCGAGCATTTTTATCAAACCGCTCTGGCTCTTGCCTGGGCAATATCTTCAGTTGTATCATTTACAACACAGAAATTCCTTGTGTTTAGAGGAAAAGGTAACTGGAAAAAAGAGTATATTAAATGCTGCACAACCTGGGTTTTCAGCTATCTCATTAATGCCGGGCTTCTGGAAATATTTGTAAAGTATATTCATATTAACGTTTTTGCCGCACAAATTATAGCAACACTCATTGCGGCTGTTTTCACTTATATTTTGTTTAAGAAATTTGCTTTTAAAGTCCGGGTTTGATTAACAATTAATTGGGTTTATGATAAAATGAGGGCTGGTAATAAAATTCTACCGGAAATGAAAAAGAATATTAAAAGGATGCTCAAATGCCTGTAATTTCTGTTATTGTACCTGTTTATAACGTTGAAAAATATCTTGAACGCTGCTTGGACAGTCTCATAAATCAGACGTTAAAAGATATTGAGATTATATGTGTTAATGACGGTTCAAGCGATAATTCAGCAGAAATACTTAATAAATATGCCGGAAATGACAAACGAATAAAAGTCATAACAAAAGAAAACGGCGGGCTTTCGGATGCGAGGAATAAAGGTATGGAATTTGTTTCCGCGCAGTATACAGCTTTTGTTGACAGTGATGACTGGGTTGATGAGTGCACATTTGAGGAAGCTTATAAAGCTATAGAAAAGTACAAAACTGATTTTGTGTGTTTTGCTTCACAAAAAGTATATGAAAACGGAAAAGTTGAGATTCAGAAACTGCCTTTTAGCGGATTACAGAAAATGAATTACAAGAGATTCAGAAAAACTCCCGTCACCGTGTGGTCAAAAATTTTTAAAACATCAATTATAAAAGAACACGAGTGCGTTTTTCCTAAGGGTTATAATTACGAAGATAATGTTTTTTGGACAATGTATTTCCCGTGGATTAAAACCGGATATTATATAAACAAGCCGTTTTACAATTACTTCCAAAGAGCTGATTCTATAATTTATTCAGACAAAAAGCTTTTCAGGTATACAAATTTAATTCCGCTTATTTTTAAGTATTATAAAGACCGCAATTTATTGGATAAATATGGAAACGATTTATATAAGCGTTTTAAAGATTATCTGAAAATGGATTTTAATGATGCGATTTCTGATAAAGATTAATGCATGAGGGGGGAAATATATTGGGCTAGTGAATAGTGAATAGTGATTAGTGAATAGAATTGTAGGTCAGGTTTTACCTGACAATAACCAGTTCAACGTCATTGCGGGGGTAAATGGATTGGACTAGTGATTAGTGAATAGTGAGTAGTGAATAGAGGGGGTAAATGAATTGGGTTGGTAAGTGGAACTACAAGCTTAACGTCATTGCGAGGAGCGAAAGCGACGAAGCAATCCAAAACAAACTTGACAATTGAATAAAAATGGACTGCCGCGAAAATCAAAGATTTTCTCGCAGTGACAGGGAAAGTTAAAAATGTCATCCCGAACTTGGTTCGGGATCTTACCCAAAATCAAATAGAACACCAGGCCGGTAAGATGCTGAAACGAGTTCAGCATGACAACCAATGTCACCCGACAAGTCAAAATTAAAGCGCCCAGTGCAGCCAGTCAGTAGCAAGGTCCGCAGAGGGTGACTGGGAAAAACAAAATAAACGTGGAATGACAACCTATGTCACCCGAC
>CALUVJ010000088.1 GCA_944324195.1 Candidatus Gastranaerophilales bacterium | reverse complement strand
GGCAATTTCCATACGATTGTACTTACTGCCCTGCAGTTTGTTCTTTATACAAATCCTAAACGAATTTATATTGTTGGCTGCGACAGCGTTCCAAGCGGGCATTTTAACAGCCTGAATGAGAACGAAGCGGACAAAGCAAAACAAATTGCATTACAGCAACGATTCCATGATGGCATGTTCAAAGACTGGCAGAAATTTAAAAACTTTGTTCAGATCTATTACCCTGACACCGAGATAATATCCGTAAATCCGGTAAAACTTAAAGGGCTTTTCAGAGATGTTTATACGCAGGAATACCTTGACGCAAATAAATTAGATGCTTCCGGCCTCACAATTTTGACAGGAGAAAAAGAATGTTTGACAAGATAAAAGTTTCAGTTGTAATACAGATTTGGAATACAGAGCATTCTGAGGACATGTTTGATTACTGCAAAAAACAAATTCAAGCACATACGGATAAAGGGTATTTATGGAAAACCGATTACCCAAAAAGTAAAAAAGGAGATAATTATGCATAACAAACAAACAATTGATATTATAGTTGCAAGTTCAGATGAATATATGAAGTATACTACTGCACTTATGGTTTCAGCAATTGAAAATACTAACAAAAACTATCATTTACATTTTCACATCTTATCAAACAACTTACAAGAAAAGACTAAAGAAAAAGTTTCAATGTTACATCATTTTTATGATTTTGATATTGATTATACAGTTATAAAAAGTGGAATTTGTTTAGATTTACCATTCTGTCCAAATAAGCATGTTAACTCAAAAGTTGGATATTTAAAACTACTTAGCTCTTCTTTATTTCCTAATTTGAGCCGTGCGCTTATTTTAGATGTCGATATAATCATCATTAAAGATTTAGCAGAACTATGGGAAATAAATATTGATAACTATTGCGTTGGAGCTGTGCCTGATTTTTGGTACAAAAAACGTCCTAACAATAAATATCCTTATTTTAATGCTGGAGTTTTATACGCGAATCTGACAGAATGGCGAAAAATAGATTTTGAAAAACAAGTTTTAGAAATAATTCCTACAAAAAAACTACAATTCCCAGAACAAGATTTATTCAACGAAATCTTTGCCGGTAAAACATTGTACCTGGATTGGGGTTGGAATATGGAAACTTGTGCCAAAGCCACTTGGTTCAAGGCATTAAGTGAACAAGAGAAGCAAGAAGTTTCTGCTAATCCTAAAATAATTCATTATATTGCTGAATACAAGCCATGGGATGACCATGATCTTCCTTATGCAGAGTATTGGTGGTACTATGCGAGATTTACACCATTCTATGAGAACATGTTAAAAGATATAGAAAGCAGAACAAGCTACAATCATTACAGGGAAGCAATCAATGTGATATTCAATTACCATAGGAATGTACTTCAGTATTGGCGCTGTAAATTACTATATAATTTAACCAGAGGGAAGACAAAAGCCCACTACATGACAAAAAAGGATAAGTTGAAAGAAAAAATTAAAATGGCAAAGAACCTTTTAAAATAACAGGAGTAAAAATGTCAAACAATCAACCAAAAGTATCAGTCATTATACCAGTATATAACGTTGAACAATATTTGAGGAAATGTTTAGACAGCGTAATTAACCAAACATACAAAAACTTGGAAATTATATGTATTAACGATGGTTCTCTGGACAATTGCGGAGCTATTCTAGATGAGTATGTTCAAAAAGATTCTCGTATAATCGTAATACATCAAAAAAATGCAGGGGTTTCAGACGCAAGAAATAAAGGATTAAGAAATGCGCAAGGTGAATATATTTTATTTGTTGACCCTGACGACTGGTGTGAAACGGATTTAATAGAAACTGCAATTGAAGGATTTAAAGACGATGAAATCGATTTAGTATACTGGGGCTCTAATATTATTGTCGAAAGAGAAATTTCTGATGAAGAATTCTATATTCATCAAAGAGCAAACTCCTGCTACAGAAATGGAAAATACCCAACCACTGGACAATTAGTGGAAACACTTACCGGAAGAGTTTCTAATAAATTATTTAAGGCCGAAATTCTTAAAAATTATAATATCAAATTCCCATCTTGTAAGTGTTTTGAAGACCTGTTTTTTAATCTGAGCTATTACAAACATACCAGATATATATACTTTATAAGAAAAAATTTAGACAACTACTTATTAAGAAAAAATTCTGCAGTTGCAACAATGGCATCTTATAATAACAGTAACTCTGCCATTGAAAATTTATTTAACCTTTTCAAAGAAATATATGCGGAATTTAGACAAAATGAGAATCTCGAACTATTTGATAAATTAATCTTTCGCAGTCTGTTTCAAAGATTTATGTTTAATATAAGCTTTTTAAACAAAGAGCAGCAAGACCATTATATTACCGAACTGCGGACATTTCTGGCAGCTCTTGACAAATCCTATGACTGGTCACAAAACGAAGACATACAAAATATCTTAAACGGTGAATTTTACAAATATTACCATCTGCAAATCCCTTATTACTCAATAGGCAATAAGCTTGCAGGGATATTTTTATACAAAAATGAACGTTCACGCCTTGTTATATATCTCTTAGGGATAAAATTAAGTTTAAGATTAAAATTTCTTGATTGGAGGAAAGAAATATGAAAATGATTGGTATAATTCCGTCACGCTACGGTTCAACAAGATTTCCGGGCAAACCGCTGACAAACATCTGCGGCAAGCCTATGATCTGGTGGGTTTATAACAGTGTAAAACAGGTTCAGGGACTTGATGAAATCTATGTCGCAACAGACGATGAAAGGATTAAAACCGTTTGCGAACAACACAATATAAATGTGATTATGACGAGAAACGATCATATGAATTGTTTCTATCGTGTACATGAGGTCGCACATAGAATTGATGCAGACCGCTATATAATGATTAACGGCGATGAGCCGCTGATTGAGCCTTCCTGCATTCAAAAAATAGTGGATGAAGTTAAAAGAACCAATGCGGAATTTCTATTCTCCTACAGAAAATTATCCAATCCGGTAGAAACAATGGATACCGGCAACATTAAGGTTGTTATCAGTAACAATAAGCTGGTTTATCTTTCCAGAATACCAGTTCCGTGCCCGCATAAATCCGTACTATTTGACTACAAAAAAATTATCGGAATTCAGGCATTTTCAAAAGAAACACTGGATTTCTTTGTCAGCACTCCGCCGGGCGAAATCGAACAGATTGAAGATATCGCGGAACTGCGCTGGGTAGAAAACGGAAAAACAGTTCATTGTATAGAAGTTATTTCAGATTCCATTTCGGTAGATAACCCTAGGGATGTAGAAAAAGTAGAACAAATGTTAAAACAAAGAGGAGTTGTATAATGAGTAAAATTAATCTTCTTGACTGCACGTTAAGAGAAGCACCTATTAAAGATTTAATTCTGGGCAGCGATTATATACAAAAATTTATTAACGCACTTGAAAAATCTAACATTGATATTATTGAATGCGGATTTTTAAAAGACTCCGGCGACCGTGAAGATAACACTATTTTCCGGCACACAGAAGATATTGAGCGATATCTGACAAATAAAAAAACGGACACGCTATATGTTGCACTTGTGGACTACGGAAGATATGATTTAAAAAACCTTTCACCGTTCAACGGCAAATCCATTGACGGTATCAGAATTTGTTTCAAAAAAAGCGAAAGAAAAGACGTTATCCCTTATGCAAAAGCGATAAAAGCTCTGGGGTACAAAGTTTTTCTCCAGCACGTTGACACTTTGAGCTATTCTGATTTGGAAATTCTTGAACTTCTGGAATCTGTCAATGAGTTGAAACCTTATGCATATTCTCTTGTCGATACCTTCGGTTCAATGTATGCCGAAGACCTGCGCCACCTTTTTGAAATTGCAAACAGAAACCTTGACAAAGATATAAGATTGGGTTTCCACGCACATAATAACCTGATGCTTGCGGTTGCCAATTCGCAATTCTTTATCTCGCTTGCAAGCCACAGCAGAGAAATTATGGTTGATGCATCGGTTCTCGGCTGCGGAAGAGGCGCAGGGAATTCCAATACGGAATTGCTTGCTGAATTCATTAACAAAAAATACAACGGGCATTACAACCTGAACGAACTTTTAGACATTATTGATACTTTAATGCCTAAATTCCATCAAAATTGTCACTGGGGATACAGTATTCCATACTTCCTCTCCGGTGTTCATAACGCACACGTATTCAATGTCAACCACCTCTTAAGACGTCATAACATTCAATCAAAAGATTTGAGAGCAATTATCGAAAACCTTGATGACGTTCAAAAGAAAAAATACGACTACGCGGTATTGGAAAAGCTTTATGTCGAACACTTTGACAGACAGGTTGATGATAAAAAGAATATTGAAGAACTTACAAATCTTGTAAAAAATAAAAAAGTACTGTTTATCGCACCGGGCGCAAGCCTCTCTTCCAAGAAACAGGAAATCTTCAACTTTATAAGACAGGAAAACACCTTTGTTGTTGCGATAAATAACTATCTGCCTGATTTTCCGGCTGACGCAATTTTCTTTAGTAACATGAATCGTTATCAGGATTACAAGGCAACACAAGGCAAAAGTTCTGCCTCTAATAAAATTTTTGTAACTTCAAACGTAAAAACAGAAGCTGACACAAACGAAATGATTTTCAATTACCTGCCGTTAATTAAATTTGGCTGGATAAATATTGATACATCATTTATCCTTGCGCTGCGCCTGTTTATCAAAGCCGGAGTCAAAGAATTTACATTTGCGGGATTTGACGGTTTCAGCGCAGATGAAGATAAATTCTATTACAGTGATAAACTCCTCACTGCAACGGAAAAAGAAGACCTTATTCTGATGACAAAAGAAACTCACGAAATGCTTGCGGACATTATCAAATCTGATAATATTACGGCAAAATTTCTGACACCTAGTGTTTACGAAGCAGAGTTCGCAAAGGAGACCGCCAATGTATAAAAATATTCTTTTCGATTTAGACGGAACTCTTCTTGATACAACAATCGGTGTTATTGAAGCCGTTAAAATTACGATAGAACAGCTGGGGCTTACAATGCCTCCGGCTGAAACTCTGTCAACATTTGTCGGACCGCCTATGCAAAGTTCGTTTATGAAACATTTCGGAATGGAGCCTGAACGCGCACTTGAATGCGCCAACATGTTCCGCGCGAATTACAAAAAATATTCACTATTCAGCGCAGAACCATACCCGGGCGCATTGGAACTTCTTAAAAGCCTGAAAGAAACAGGCCATAAAGTTGCCGTTGCAACCTACAAAAGTCACGAAAACGCTATGGGAATTCTGGAAAAATTCGGAATTTCAAAATATTGCGATTTTGCCATGGGCAGCGATTTAGAGGGAAGATTGACTAAAACCGATATTGTTAATGAGTGTATAAAACAGCTTGGCGCAGATAGAACCGCCACTGTTTTAATCGGCGACAGCAGCGCGGATTCAAGAGGCGCTTATGAGGCTGACATTGATTTCATCGCGTTAACTTACGGTTTTGGGTTCAAATCAGCAGCGGACCTGCAAAATATTCCGCATGTTGCAGTGTGTTCAAATATAGAAGAACTTGCAGATTACCTGTCAGTCAGTCCGGAGAAAGTATGTTAGAAAAATTAAAAGAAAAAGTTTGCGCCGCAAACATTGAGCTCTCAAAAAAAGGCATTGTCATCTATACGTGGGGAAACGTCAGCGAACTTGACGCGGAAACAAAACTTGTTGTAATAAAACCGAGCGGTGTTCCTTATGAAACAATGACACCTGATGATATGGTAGTACTGGATTTGGAAGGCAGTATTATTGAAGGTCACTACAAACCTTCCTCCGATGCGCCTACACATCTGGAAATATATAGAAACTTTCCGGAGATAAAAAGCGTTACTCACACACATTCAGCATACGCGACCTCTTTTGCTCAGGCCGGAACTCCGCTTAAAGCATTCGGAACAACCCATGCCGACTATTTCTACGGAGAAGTTCCGGTGACAAGAGAACTGAGTGAGGATGAAGTTGCCAGCGATTATGAACTCAATACCGGAAAAGTTATCGCGGAAACAATAAAACGTTTAAATATAAACCCTGTGGCAATTCCGGCAATTCTTGTTAAATCGCACGGGCCTTTTATCTTCGGTAAAAATGCAGAAAACTGCGTCCATAATGCCGTTGTGCTTGAAGAAATTGCAAAGATGAATTATCTCACAATGAATATTAATCCGCACACCATGCCCATACCCCAATATTTACTTGATAAACATTATCTGAGAAAACACGGCAAAAACGCATACTACGGACAAAAATAAAATTTTTATGCATTCACCTCTACTATACAGTATATAGTAGAGGTGAAAATTATGAACATTGTAGAACCTATCAGAAGTAAAAAAACTCTTAAAAAAATTGAAACTATCCTGAAAAAACAAAGTTTAAGAAACTTGTTAATTTTTTTACTGGGGACAAATTGCGGGCTTAGGATTTCGGATATTTTAAACTTGAACGTAGGTGATGTGCGGAACAAAGCTTATATCAACATCATTGAACAAAAAACCGGAAAACCCAAAAGATTCCCGATAAACACGAAACTTAAACCCCTTTTTGACACATTTACCAAAGGCCGAAATGCAAACGAACCGCTTTTTCTATCCGTATTCAACAACAGAATGGAACGAACCCAGTGTTACAGGATTATTAATAACGCCTGCAAAAAAGCCGGTCTGGATTGCAAAATCGGTACCCATACGCTTAGAAAAACCTTCGGCTATCACCACTATCAACAATTCAAAGATGTCGTAGTCTTACAAAAAATTTTCAACCATTATTCCCCGCAAACGACATTAAGATACATCGGGATTGACCAGGATATGATAGACAAAAGTTATATGAA
>CALUVJ010000087.1 GCA_944324195.1 Candidatus Gastranaerophilales bacterium | reverse complement strand
GCAGAACCCATTATAAATGCAGTACCGGTACCTACACCATTTACTTTGTAACCTCTTATTGTATACGGACCACCCAAACGATAAGCCATAATTTCAGGCATATCATCACCATGAACTCTTATACCGCCGCGTCCGGTAAATGTTAATGACGATTTTTTAGCTATCGGAATAAATTTTTTCGCCATACCTGTTAAACGCCCGTTGGTTTTTCCGAAGCCGTCCAAGCCGAATGCTTCTTCATACCGAACAGATGCCAGAGCTCCTCTGCGCGGATTTATGGATGAATCACGTGAGTCATAAGCTAACCCCGGAGCCAGGCGTAAGAAAAAGCCGCCGTCTAATTGTCTAGCACGTTCTGCTATATCTAAGTTATGCTGGCGATAAAGATTGGCAATTTTTATCCCGTCACCTTCACTCAAATGAATGTATTCAACTCCGGCCGTAAAAGTGGAAGATAGATTTTTATTAACTTTCATCCTGTGGGCAATTGTGCCTTCAAGACCTATACGGCGTTCTATAGCCAAAGGTATTTGATAACTTCCTAAATCTCTAAAATATATTTTACTCATTAAAGAGTTATCAGCATTCAGAAAATGCGGTTCGAAAAAGCTTAATTCAGCCTGATAGTTCATATGGCTCTTAATTGACGAATCACTCATTAATATACCGGAGCCTACGAGACCTGTCAAAGAAACTCTTTGGTTCATGCCCCTGAAGTTATTATCAGATATCCCGACAGAACCAAATGCACCTGTTGCGGAATCCAAACCGCCGCCTACTGAAACAGATGCAGTTCGCTGTTCTTTTAATTCTATTGTTACATCAAACTTATCCGGATCATCCGGAGAAACTTCTATCGTTCGATTAACATCCTTAAATGCCTGAGTAGAATAAAGTCTTACCAAATCCTGTTTTACTTGGTTTTCATTATATACCGTACCAGGTTCAGTCATTATATTGCGCTCTATCACGTATTCTTTAGTTTTTTCATTACCGGTAATCATAATTTTATTAATCTTACCTTCTGTAATGCTTAAATTTAGAGTGCCGTCAGGATCATCATATATTGAATCTATTTTAGATAAAATGTACCCTTTTGAATAATAACACTCATTTATCTTTTCCATAGCCTGATTTATTGACGTAATATTTTGCGGCTTTCCTTTTAACGGGAGCAGATACTGCATTATTTCATCAGATGATACAACCGTATTACCTTCTATTGTAAAATCTGTCACAGGAATGTTTTCTTCGACAATTATTTTCAAAGAAATTGTTCCGTTAGAATTTTTAATCGGAATTGCTTTCATTTTTTCCGTAAAATATCCTAATCGGAAGATTGTTTTTAAATCTTGCTGCATAGCGTCTTTGTCATATAAATCACCTTTTTTTAATGACATTTTAGACATTATGTATTCAGGTTTAATAATATTTGCACCAAGAATTTCTATATCGTTAATATATGCAACGTTAGCACTTTCAGCAGCAGGTTCTTCCTCATAGCCGGCTTCTTCAAGCATTTCATCAACTTCATCTGCATAACATAAACCCGAAGTAAATAATACTCCGAGAAATAATACAAATACTATGAAATTTTTATATATACCTGACAGACTAATCAACTATCCACTCCACAGCGTCTTGTTAATATTTTATCACAAATATATAAATTTAAAAAACATAGCAATTATTTTTTACAAAACAAAATATATATACTAACCATAGCTTCAATCCTAAATCATTGTAACAATACTTTACGTATTATAACTTAAGTCATGCTATCTTGATTTATCATCATTGACATAAATCATTTTTATTGTTACTATGAAACTTTCTTTATTGAGGAGATTTTACTTTATGAAATATTCAACTGACGGGTTACAATACCATATAGGTTTAAAAGAAGGTGATATAGGAGAGTATGTTATTCTTCCGGGAGACCCTAAAAGATGTGCTAAAATAGCAGCATATTTTGAAGATGCAAAACTCATGGCAGACAGAAGAGAGTTTACTACATATACAGGATACCTAAACGGTACAAAAGTTAGTGTTACATCAACCGGTATCGGCGGACCTTCTGCCGCAATTGCATTGGAAGAATTAGTGAAAATCGGAGGAAAATATTTTATCAGAGTCGGTACATGCGGCGGAATGGATACTAATGTAAAAAGCGGTGATTTAGTAATAGCAACCGGTGCAATAAGGATGGAAGGCACTTCAAAAGAATACGCCCCAATTGAATTTCCTGCAGTTGCTGATTATGATATTGTTACGTCTCTGATTAATGCGTCCAGAAAGCTTAACTTACCTTATCATGTCGGAGTTGTGGAATGCAAAGATTCTTTCTACGGTCAACATAATCCAGAAATCATGCCTGTAAATTATGAATTAACAAACAAATGGAATGCTTGGCTTAAACTCGGTACACTTGCTTCAGAAATGGAATCTGCAGCATTATTTGTAACAGGAAGTTATTTGAGAGTAAAAGTGGGTTCAATTTTTCTAGTTGTCGCTAATCAGGAGAGAGAAAAACTCGGTCTGGATAACCCTGTAGTACATGATACTGATAGTGCAATAAAAGCAGCTATAGAAGCTATTAAGTTAATGATTTGATACTTTTTTTGTTGTAAAATTTTTTTATGACAATATGTATATTTCCGGGAACATTCAATCCTATTCATGAAGCTCATCTTAAGATGGCTGAGTTTGCCGTTTTAAATTACGGATTTGACAAAATTATATTTATACCTTCTTACATGCCGCCGCATAAAGAACTTAATAAAAATCTTGCCAAACACAGACTTAATATGGTAAAACTTGCAACTGCAAAGAATTCAAAATTTGAAGTATCTGATATTGAGTATAAACAAGAAGGGAAGTCCTATACATTAATTACCGTAAAAGAAATTATAAAACAGTATAATGTGTCAGGTAAATTGAATTTTATAATCGGTACGGATGCTTTTGATAAAATAGATACATGGTATCACGCTGATGAATTACGAGAGTTGGTTCACTTCATTGTATTTCCGCGAGGAATAAGTTCTTGTACAAAAGATGGGTGGGACTATGAAATAGCGCCGATGTCTTTTATAGATATTTCATCTACTGATATAAGAAAAAAACATAACGATACGATTAAAGAAGTAAAGGACTATATAGAAAGACATGAGTTATACATATGAATACATTGAAAATTGGCTTAAGGCAAATTTAACCCAAGAGCGTTACGAACACTCACTTGGTACTGCAGAATGCGCAAGAGAACTTGCTAAAAAGTTTGGCATAGATGAAGATAAAGCGTATTTTACAGGATTAATTCACGATTGTGCAAAATGTCTTACAAAAGATGAGACTGAGAACATAATAAAGAATCACCTGACATTGGAAAAAGGTGAAATATGCAGTCCAAAGACTCTTCACGCTCCTGTTGGAGCTTATATTGCCCAAAAAGAATTTAATATTAATGATAAAGAAATTTTGTCTGCTATACGCTGGCACACTATTGGCAAAATTGATATGACAACTTTTGAAAAAATTATATTTCTCGCAGATAAACTGGAATCAAGAACAAGACCGGCAGAAATATGTAATCCTATAAGAAATGCACTTAATGAAGGTTTAGATGCAGCATTACTCCTTTGCTACAAAAACACCATAAAGAGTTTAGTTGACAGAGAATTAAAGATATGTACGACAACAATTGATATATATAACAGTTTGCTCAAATAATGAAATCATTGTATAATTTAAGTATGAGGACGAGGTTAGCTGGATTACTATTAATAAGTGTTTTATTTATGAACACCGCTTTTGCTGATGTTCCGTTCCAAGGACACGCAGAATTTGATGAAGAATACACGGAACTGGACAGAGAAATGTATACCGGCAAAACCGAAACCCTTGAAAAACGTGATATCATAGAAATGACGGTTTCGCAAGTTTTAGACGGTAGTTTTTCTCTGGAAGGTGATGAGTTCTTTGCCGAAGTAACAAGTGATGTTGTAGGTGATAAAGGCATTATAATTCCTAAAGGAACAGTTGCGCACGGAACTATTACACAAACAAGTGAAGCAAAGCGGCTGGGCAGAGACGGACACCTAAGTCTTAGTTTTGATTACCTGGTAACTCCGGATGGCAGAGAAATACCCATAGAAGGCCATATGTCAACCAAACTTCATCCTATAAAAGCCGCAACAAAAATTATTGCAACTGACGTGGGATATACTGCAGTCGGCGGTCTTGCCGGAGGTTTGTTTGCGGTACAAGCCTTAGGTTTGGAAGCCGCTATTGCATCTCAGGGTTATACGGTAGCTGGCGGTGCTGCTCTCGGAAGCACTATCGGCCTTGGAATGGCTTTATATAGAAAAGGAAAAAATGTTCTTATTGCCCCCGGAGATGAAATTAAAGTGCGTATTCTATCTGACGTAGAACTTCCGGTATACAGGGATGAAGCACTTAAACAAAAAGAACTGCATTATCCCGGGCTTGATATCCGAATTGCAAATATTTTATACGAAAAAGATCCTTTTGGAGAAGTAAATACTATAACATTATCACTTTCCATATCGAACATGTCAAAAAAGGCTATTTCCGGCATGGATTTAGCGTTAATGAATGATTATAATGCTATTTATAATCCGTCAATTTTCGGTGATACAAAACTTTTATTTTCACAGCTTAAACCGGGCGACAGATATGCCGGAAAGATTTCATTTGCAGTAAACAATGTAAAACAGTCATTCTGGCTGATTGTAAATGACAGAGCAACCAACAAGCCTATTGCCAAGGTGTCTCTTGACAATGCCTACAAAAATGTTTCCAAAGACGTTAAAAAACGCAATGAGAAAATGCGTAAGGGCAAAAAGAATTTCTACAAAGAAGAAGGACCTTTTGATATATAAAATTAATCAAGGTCATAATTTAACATAGATAGAACTTTTATTCCGGTATTTTCTATTTTTTCACGGCCTTTTAACGGATTAAGCTCAATTATGAATGCTGCCGCAACAACTTCTGCTCCGACACGTTTCACTAAATTACAAGCAGCTGCAGCGGTTCCGCCTGTCGCCAATAAATCATCAATTACAAGGACTCTGTCGTCGCTTTTGAGGGCATCTGCATGCATTTCTATCGTATCTGTACCGTATTCAAGAGAGTAAGTCTCTTTAATTGTTTCAGCAGGAAGTTTGTTTGGTTTTCTGATTGGAATAAAGCCGGTATTCATTCTGGCAGCAAGAGCGGCTCCAAAAATAAACCCCCTTGATTCTATACCAGCAACATAATCGATTTTTTCGTCTATAAAATTTTCATAAAGATAATCAATACACAAATTAAATGCTTTGGCATCTTTTACAATAGTTGTAACATCCAGAAATAAAATACCGGGCTTAGGAAAGTCAGGCACTTCTCTAACATGTTCTCTTACATATTGCAAATCATTAATATTCATCTATTTATACCTCATTTAATGTGTAAAACTAAGCGTTTACTGTTTCCAGTACTGATTCTTTTTCGCAACTTTCTTCCGCTGCCAAACCATGGGCAGTTTTGCCCCAATTTAAATCCTTCTTACAGAATAATATTTTACCACAAATAAACAATTCCATTGGAAACCATATAATTAAAAAATAAACTGTTGTCTCAAAAGCTTGTTTCAGTGCACTCATTCTGGGAATATGGTCATATTTTCTCAGACTGTACCTAATTGCAAAAATAAATCCTAATCCTACAACAGAAGATACAACCAGAGACGACCACAAGACATTATGTAAACTATATGGGTCAATCTTATCTGTAAGTAATTTCACAATCCTGAGAAAAACTTCCAACATAAACCATAACGGCATTATAAATTGAGTTATATATATAGCCATATCAAGCCTAGCTCTAAGAGACATTTTTTTTGACTTCATAGCTTCAAAAAAATACTCTAAATAACGTCTTATAGTTCCCTCCAGCCACCTTCTGCGCTGCCTGAAAAGCGGCTTTAGAGAAACAATACCTTCTTCATACACTAGCGCCTCCTGACAAAATCGAACATCCCATCCTTTTATATGAAGCCTGGTAGACATATCCAAATCATCAGTAATAGTATAGTTATTCCAACCGTTTATATCTTCAAGCGCACGTCTTTTGATAAGCTCCCCGTTCCCTCTCAACTCTACTGCACCCTTTACGGCATCACGGCCTACTTGCAAGTAAGTATCTAACGTATATTCATTATTTTGACACCTGGTTAAAAAATTCACATCTTTATTTCTGATAATTTTTCTTGCTTGTACAGCTCCAACATCTGCCGGCTCTAAATTAGGAATTAATTTATTTAAAAAATCCGGCTCCACTGTTGCATCTGCGTCAAAAACAAGAATAGCATCCCCCTTTGCTATTTTAAATGCATCATTCAAAACGGCTGATTTCCCCGGAAACGCATTTTCATCACGAATCAAAGCCTTAACCTTTTCATGCTCATTTGCCAAATTTTGTATAATGGCAGCAGTATTATCAGAACTCCTGTCATCAATAACTATAATTTCAAATTCAGGATAGTCCAGTTTTAAAATATTTTCTACCGTATTTGCAATTACAGACTCTTCGTTATGAGCCGGAATCATTACTGTTATAAAAGGCTTGTATCCTTCATTAATTACCGGAGGATGTTTTTTTAATTTTCTTTTCTGATACTTGGTAGCTGCTATAGAATACAAGCCGTAAGTTATCATACACACACATAAAATAACAAAACCTACAATTGTATTTACATAATTTTGGAATACATATAAAAATATAACAAGACCTGATAGTATTATAAATAGAAGAATTCTTTCTCTCATAATCTCCCCAGCTATAATTAAATTATATCAGAAACATTAACTATTGTTACACATTTTCGCAAAATTAAAACTCAATTTTACATTTCTTAACAATTAGCTCAAAAAAAGGCAATTTTTTTATTATTAAATACTTTATATATACATAAGAG
>CALUVJ010000086.1 GCA_944324195.1 Candidatus Gastranaerophilales bacterium | reverse complement strand
CGGAATCGGTAGACGCGTTGGACTTAAAATCCAATCGGGGTTCTCCCTCGGTGCCAGTTCAAGTCTGGCCAAGGGCAATTTTTAAGGCTTATCTAAATATAGATAAGTCTTTTATATTATAAAGGAATTTATGGATACAACCGAGCGAGATTACATAATTTTCAAGATTATAGTTGCTGTATTTATTCTAAACTTTATATGGAATAAGATTAGCTTTGATAATACCGTTTTGCGCAATGTTGACATGAAACCTTTTGTTGAGCCCGTTCAGGAAAACTTAGCGGAACCAAAAGTTGTTCAACAAAATTTTAAAGACGGACATGCTTTTATCACACTGGTCGCAAAGTATAAAATATACGGACGTGTTTACGACAAACATTATATTCCATCCAAATTACCCCTTGCTTCAATAGTTCCTTATGATGTAACAATCGGCTGGGGCGGCTTGCATTCTAAAGATGTTTTTAAGACTATACATACAATAATGTCCGGCAGGGTTGTATACTGGCGTTTTAATTCAAATTGTCCTTTTAATGAAAAAGAAATCAACTCTATGATGAGTAATAACCATTTGATACCGGCCAACAAGAATGTGAGAAGAGGGATTCGTAAATTAAAGAAAAAAGATGTTGTATATATAGAAGGATATTTGGCAAATGTTGCAATTCACAAACCGCATATAGTAGAAAGATCAACAACAAGTCTTACGCGTGATGATACCGGTCTTGGAGCTTGTGAAATGATTTATGTAACAAGAGTTGTTTCCCGTCATGGAGACTTTAACTAAATAAGCGCTTTGAATCCGATAAGTATTAACAAAATACCTGCAAAAATTTCAAGACTTTTTGTCGGCAGATGTTTTAATTTTCCTCCCAGAGCAAATCCGGCACAGGAATTAATAAAAGTTATAAGAGCAATAAGTATAGCAGGTTTTAAAATATGATTACCGGCCAGAGAAAGCGAAATTCCCGCAGAGAAAGCATCAACACTTGTTGCAATTCCTACCAGTAACAAACATTTTATATCGATACAAAGTTTCTTTTCTTTTTGTTCTTCAAAAGCTTCAAAGATAAATTTTATTCCGAGATAGGAAAATATCAAAAAAATATTCAAATTCGCAAAAGGTCCAATAGAGGATTTTACAAAACCGGTAAGAAAATATCCTATAGCAGGCATCATTCCCTGAAAAAATCCGGTACAACATGCCAGAAATATTGCGTTTTTTAGCCTTTTTTCAGTATAAATCAAGCCGTAAGAAAATGATACAACACAGGCATCAATTGATAAGGCTATAGCAAGTAAGAATATTGAAATATAGGACATTTATCTCATCTCTCCTGTATATTTTTACAAATAAGACTGTAGACTTAAAGTTTAAACTGTATTTTAATAATTATCCATCGTTTTTACATACGCAATACTAGAATACATCTGTCTTAATAGGGTTTTTAAACTTGGTAATACTGCCTTGAAACAGAAGTTTTACTGTGCCAACCGGGCCGTTTCTGTGTTTTGCAATAATAATTTCTGCTTCTCCCTTATTTGCAGCTCTTTCAGACTGTTCTTCTTCATCATTTGCATTTTTGTAATACTCATCACGATAAATAAACATAACAATATCCGCGTCCTGCTCAATAGAACCGGATTCTCTCAAGTCTGAAAGCATAGGTCTTTTATCTGTTCTGCTTTCCACAGCACGTGACAATTGAGAAAGCGCTATTATCGGTACATTTAATTCTTTTGCAAGAATTTTTAAACCTCTTGAAATACTTGAAATCTGCTGCATCCTATCTTCTCTTCCGGTACCTTCAATTAATTGCAAATAGTCAATTACAATAAGTCCCAGATTTTTTTCGGCCATAGCAAGCCTTCTGCATTTTGCTCTCAAATCAGTAATTGTACATCCTGCAGTATCGTCAATGTAGATAGGAGCTTCGGAAAAGCTGCTCATGGCAACAGCTAATTTTTCCCAATCCTTAGCCTGCATATTTCCCGTTTTCAACCTTTGTGTATCGACTTCCGCCTCTGAACACAAAAGACGCTGAACAAGTTGTTTTTTAGACATTTCTAACGAGAATATTGCAACCGGAGTATTTGCTTTTAAGGCAACATTTTGAGCAATGTTAAGCGCAAAAGCGGTTTTTCCCATGGCAGGGCGCGCTGCAAGAATAATCAAATCCGATTTCTGCAAGCCGTTCATCATTGTATCTAAATCATAAAAACTTGTAGGCACACCGGTAAGCTGCCCTTTATTATTATATCTTTCCTCAATATCGGCATAAGTTTCATAAACGAGGTCTTTTATCGGTGCAAGCGCCTGAGATGCTTTTTGAGACGCGATGTCAAAAATCAGTTTTTCGGCCTGCTCGAGAGATTCCTCTATAGGGTTTAAATCATAGCCTGAGGATATAATTTCGGAACCCGCATTTATAAGCGAACGTTTAATAGCCTTTTCCTGAACAATTTTTGCATAATACTCAACATTAGAAGTTGTTATTGTTTTATAACTTAAATCGTTAATAAATGCTCTTCCGCCGACTAGTTCAAGTTTCTGATTTATATTCAGTACATCCGATACAGAAACAATATCAATCTTATCTTCACCGTTGTAAAGCTGCAGCATTGCTTCATATACATATCTGTGTGCAGGCTTATAAAAAGATTCCGGCTTGATATGTTCAACAACTTTGTTCATGCAGCTTGGACTTACAAGTATTGCCCCGAGTATTGCTTCTTCCGCGTCAATATTTTGTGGCATTAACTGAGATAAATCCTCGGTCTGCTTTTTTCTATTACTGCTTGCTAAAGATGCCGGCATAAAAATCCTCCCCAATCTATAAACTATAGATTAACAATAACAATAAGTATATTCAATTCTTTTTTACAAATCTTATCAGTTATTCAAATTTACTCCTGCATATGTATGAGATTTCTGACAAAATACTAAAGAAAAATAAAAATCAGCCGATAAGCTTAGTATGGAAAACCTAAAAAGGTTTTTCATACCTCCTCCCCAAGTCTGGTAGCCGTTCTCTAAAGAAACGGCTTTTTTTTATAATATTTTTTCAAAAATCACACTCGGCTCTTGTGTAGTTTCTTTATTATTCCAGCCCTTAGCCTTAGCGGAAGTTGTTATGTAGAGTTTTTTCTGAGCACGCGTAATTGCTACGTACAATAATCTCAAACTTTCTTCAGAATTAAATTCTCTAAGTTCACGTTCAGATTTTTTCTTGTAATGAGGATTAAATCCTCTGACTTCTTCCATAAAAATTGTTGAAGATTTCGTTTTGGCTTTTTCTACATCAATAGACAAATTCTTTTCAGCCATCTCCGGCAAAAATACGTATTCAAACTCGTCTCCTTTTGACTTATGCAAAGTCATTATCTGGACTTTTCCCTTCATTGCGTCTTTGTCCTCTTCTTCCGAGAAGAACTTAAATCCGCTCAATGTCGGCTTTTTAGAAATTTCTTCCAGTCTTTGTAGTACAAGATCAAATTTTGCATTGGTGCTTAATCGCTTAACAAGTGTTGCAATCAAATACACATTGGATTTTTCGATATCACTTGTGTAATAAAAAAGTCCGATTCTGATTACAAGCTCCTCCAGCGGCAGCGTTGAAGAATTTAGCCAATACTGCATATCCCACAAAAATTGCGCAAGGTCGTTTGATTCTATATCATCTCCGTCTTTTTGAATAAAAGGTTTTTCAGACGCCCTGATTTCAAGCTGTAATCTCTGTTTATAAAAGCCTAAATCCGAAAGCGTTTCGTAAGCCGATACAACAACCTCATTATCAAACGGATTCTGAATAAATTTCAGAATGGCAAATATTGTATTAAAAACTCCTTTTTGTCCGAGAGATTCGCTTCTTGTAATACTCTTCAAGCCCGCATCGTTTATAAAACTTGCCCAAGAAGCCACCTGATAATTATTTCTCAAAAGTATTCCGATTGTTGCATCTTTGTTTCTTGTTAAAATATTTTTAATCTCTTTGAGGATAAAATTCCTTTCCGCAAAAGCATTTTCAAAAACTCGTGAAAAAATGGCATTTTCGCTGACAGGATTTTTCCCTTCAACCCCTTGCATATAACTCGTGAAAAACGCTTTCGGTAAAATCTCATTTCCGTAATTTACAAGATTATTCGCTAATGTCATAACGTCCTGCGTGCATCTTTGTGAATGGTTCATCTCAACAGTCTTATCTGCCGTTTTTATAAACTGTCTGAACCCTTCCACATCTGCGTTGGAAAACGTTGTTGTAATTGCCTGGTTAATATCTCCGCATCTTACAAGGTTTTTATACTTTCCGCTCAAAAGTGCAATTAATCTTTGCTGAACACCCGATGAATCCTGCGCTTCGTCCTCTATAATATATTCACAAATATTTTGATAATACTCTAAAATATCCGGATTGTTTTCAAGAAGCTTAACTGACATAATCAAAATATCATCATAATCTATTAAATTTTCTTCCCTCAATTTTGCCTGATATTCTCTGTAAAAGTTCTTGAATTTTTCAATCTTTTTATCCGATGAAGGTGTATCAATGTTTCCTTCCTGCAGTTTTATAACAGAAATTGCTCTGTCAAATTCATCACTCTCGGTTTTTGTGAATTTTCCGGCTATAGATTTTATAATCCGCATCCTCTGGGTATCGTCGCAAATATCAAAATCAGAATCCAGATTTAATCTCTCATAATTTGCATTTTCTTTTATAATCTTCAACGCAAGTCCGTGAATTGTACTGATATTAGGAAGCTGGGTTGAATTAGGGCACATGTTCTTAATTCTTTCCCTGAAATTTCTGGCAGCAGAATCCATATATGTAAGAACAAAAATATTCGATGGAGTTACACCTTGATTTATAAGTTTAATAATTAATGCCAGCAAAATTGTCGTTTTTCCCGCACCCGGAACCGCAGAAATTGCCATGCTCCCGCTTTTGTAATCCAGAACAGGTCTCTGGTCAGCTCTCGGTATAATTTTGAAAGCTATCGCTCCCTCTCCTTCGGGGAGGGTTGGGGAGGGGGTTGATCCTGCAAGATATTCCTCAATTCCGCCCAGATTCTCAACACCCGCAGGATCAAACAAACTCGAACATGCCCAGATATGCTCAGATGCGAGAAGCAAAAGTTTTCTCAAAATTCTTGCCGTTTTTTGCCGGCTTAAAAATATATCATCCTCAACCGTATAATCGTCCTTTGTCCAATCAGCCTGAAAAACCCACGCATTATACAAAGGACCTGTATCTGTCTTTACCCAGTCAGAATGCGAAACATCCAGCCAAAACTGGTATTTTGAAGAAATCTTGTTGTCAATAATTTTTTGCGGAGTTGCAATAACAAGATCATCATCTCCAAATTCCAAAATCGTGCTCGGATTCTCTGCAATAATAGAGTTTTCTATCTGGACAATAATCTCATCCGCACGCTCAATTACTGTCCTGTCGCCGAGAACACTTTCGAAATCTCTTAATTGTTTTATAAAGAAATTAAATTTATTAATCTTACTTCCCTCTGCATGTTCTACTAATTTGTAAAACAATTCATAAACTTTTAAGGAAAGTTTTTCATCTTTTTCTTTAATCTCATCAAAAATTCTTAAAAACTTTTGGTATTTTTCATTATAAAATTCAAGAGTTATTTTAGGAAGTGTTCCCGAATTTTTATATCCGGCAAGAATTCTGTCGCAATATTTTAGCGGAATTTCAAGATAATCAGATAAAATTACCCTCAGTTCCATTTCCGTAATATCAATTCCGAGCATTAGTTTGAGGATATTCAAACTCGCTTTAACCAGCGGATTGTCAATAAGTTTTTCGCTTCCGGATAAAAACAAAGGATTGCATATGTACTTCAAATTTTCCTCCAGAGTAAATTTGAGCATGTTATCCTGGAGCGGGGTAATAATTGTAATATCTTTTGCTTTAACATTTTTTTTGAATAAGTTTTTTATCTTTTCAATCGTAAAATCCAGAATCTCAGCACGTTTGGAGAGGGAAGTTAATGTAAAATTTTCCAATCTTTCATTCTTACCTTCCAGAATGTTTGAGAAAATTATATCGCCTTGGGGAAAAGTGTTTTGAGAGTGAATAGTGAATGGTGAATAGCGAATAGAACTTTCAGGACAATCATCACCCCTCTCCGGAATCAAAGATTCCGCCTTGTCTTTTAGTACACTGCTATTTTGTGGAGGCAAACTATTAACAATCTCTTCATTGAATAAGTGTACTAACTTACACTCAATCGAAGTATCTGCGCTCAAATACCCGCACCTGCTTGAACCGAGAGCATCAAAACAAATTACCCAATCCTTCAATTGCGGTCTTAAATAAGATATAAAATCAAAACAAACAGGAGTCATTTCATCAGCATCATCCACTAGAAGATATTTTACGTTTTTAAAATAATCCGTATTTTTATAAACATGATTGAAAATCAATGTCTGTCTCAAATAATCTAAGCTTCTGGTTTTCAGGGTAGACGATAAAAGTTTTTTTATAATCAGTTCCGCATCTTCCGCAAACGATTCTTTCAAAATTTTTGATCTTTTTTCAACATCTTCATTTGTTAAATGATTTTGAACAATAAGAGAATATCTCCTGAAAATTTGATGCAAAAGTGAATGTTTGGAGTTATAACCTTTTACGTCAACATGCTTTAATATATCTTTCAGCAGAAACTGCGAGACCTCCAACCCCACCAAATTCGGGAGTATAAAGGCTTTATTGGAAGGAATTGAATTTTCAATAAAACACCAATTTTCAACAAGTGTATTATATACAATTGAAAAGAAAGAATGAATATTCAATTTTTCAATTGCATCCGTTTTTATATTTTTTAAGATTTTATCGCTAAACTGTTTTTTTAAAGTTGAATTTTGGACAAGAACCAGTATTTCCGAAGGTTTTGCACCAACAGAAATCAGCTCCAAATATTTTTCAACTAATACTTTAGTTCGAAAATCGACTTTAATAAAATTTAATAACATACTCCTTATGGACTATTTT
>CALUVJ010000085.1 GCA_944324195.1 Candidatus Gastranaerophilales bacterium | reverse complement strand
GCATCAATTACATCATCATCTGATTTTGAAGACGTTTCAGATGAGGAATTTGCATCACTGCTTTGAGCAGTTTCGCCTTCCTTTTGAACTTTTTCGTAAGCTTTTTGGGAAATTGAGAACATTGTTTGTTGTAACTCATCAGATAATTTTTTCAATTCGTCTGTTGATTTATTTTCATCAATTGCCTTTTGTAAAGCTTCTTTTTGTTCTTTAAGTTTAGATTCATCAGCAGGATCAATCTTACCTTCAAAGTCTTTAACGATTCTGTCTGCTGAACCAATTAAGCCGGAAGCATTGTTTTTAATTTCAGCTTCTTCTTTTCTCTTCTTATCTTCTGCCGCATTAGCTTCAGCTTCTTTGACCATTTTGTCAATGTCGGCTTCTGAGAGGTTAGAAGAGTTAGTAATTGTAATTTTTTGTTCTTTATTTGTAGCTTTATCTTTAGCAGATACGTTTACGATACCGTTAGCATCAATATCGAATGTGACTTCGATTTGAGGTAAACCTCTCATTGCAGGCGGAATACCATCAAGTCTGAACATACCTAAAGATTTGTTATCAGATGCCATTGGTCTTTCACCTTGAAGAACGTGAATATCAACAGCAGTTTGGTTGTTTTCCGCAGTTGAGAATACTTGGGATTTAGAAACAGGGATTGTAGTGTTTCTTGGAACCAACGGAGTCATAACACCGCCGAGAGTTTCAATACCAAGTGTCAGAGGGGTTACATCCAACAAAACGATATCTTTAACTTCACCTGCAAGTACACCTGCCTGAATTGCTGCACCAACCGCAACAACTTCATCAGGGTTTACTGATTGGTTAGGGTCTTTGCCGGTGTATTCTTTTACCAGTTGTTGAACAGCCGGAATACGGGTTGAACCACCTACAAGCACGACTTCATCAATGTCGGATTTAGAAATTCCGGCATCTTTGATTGCTTGTTCTACAGGTTTCTTACATCTTTCTAACAGGTCGTATGATAAATCTTCAAATTTAGCTCTTGTTAAAGAGAGGTCTAAGTGTTTAGGGCCGTTAGCGTCTGCTGTGATGAACGGTAAGTTGATATTAGTTTCAACAACAGAAGACAATTCGCATTTAGCTTTTTCAGCGGCTTCTTTAACACGTTGCATTGCCTGTTTATCGTTCTTAAGGTCAATACCTTCTTGTTTCTTGAATTCTTCACAAATCCAATCCATAACCTTTTGGTCAAAGTCATCACCACCTAAGTGAGTATCACCGGATGTAGAAAGAACTTCGTGAACACCGTCGCCGATTTCAAGAATTGAAACATCAAAGGTACCACCACCTAAGTCGAATACAAGAACTTTTTCACTCTTTTCTTTTTCAAGCCCGTACGCAAGAGCTGCAGCAGTCGGTTCGTTTACGATACGTAAAACATCCAGACCCGCAATTTTACCTGCGTCTTTCGTAGCCTGTCTTTGAGCATCATTAAAGTAAGCCGGAACTGTGATAACCGCAGATGTAACTTTTTCACCCAGATAGTTAGAAGCATCATCTGCCAACTTTCTCAAAATCATCGCAGAAATTTCTTGCGGTGTGTAATCTTTTCCGTCAATGTTTACTTTATAATCTTCACCCATGTGACGTTTAATTGAAATAACAGTCTTATCAGGGTTAAGAATAGCTTGTCTTTTTGCGAGTTGACCGACTAATCTTTCACCTGTTTTAGAAAAACCAACAATAGAAGGGGTTGTTCTTGAACCTTCCGCGTTGGCAATAACGGTCGGCTTACCACCTTCCATAACAGCAACTACAGAGTTTGTAGTACCCAAGTCAATACCAATAGTCTTTGCCATAATTGTTTATCTCCTTTACAAATTTCATGCAAATTTATTTTATATTTAATATATAACACTGTTTTTGCAGAATATTAAAAAAATAAACAAAAAATTAATATTTCAGATAGGGCGCGGAGCACGCTCCGCGCCTTCTCTGAATTGTGGAACCTGCTCACCGGCCCCACTGCAATTAATTCTGACTATTTTGCGGCTGCTGTGAGCCAGGTGTACACAAACCGAATTCACACTGTTCGCCAATTTGATCAGGGTTGCGCTTTTCATCAAAACTATCCATATCAACCATACCGTCTTTAGGATGATTATCCAAACTAGGCTGAAACGCATCCGGCTTTTTCAAATTATCCAAATTCTTAGGCAGCATCCTATCCTGCAGCGAATCTTCATTAAAATTGTTAATTATGCAAGGCCCCGGCCCCACCGACGATGCCGTCCGCACATTAGCATGCCCGATACCAAACTTTATAGCCATAGGGATAGCAATTGCAATAAGTAAAATTAAAATAATATATGTCCGCATAAAAAATCTCCTCTCAAATAAAGTCTAAAATCGTAAAAAATTTAAAACATTCCCCACATAAACTAAGTAAACGGACATATTTCACAATAGTTTCGGAAGATGTGTTTTTTTTGACAAAAGTGCTTGTATTTTTTAATGAGTTATGTTAATATATGGTTACAATTGTTTAAAAAAATTCAAAAAAATAAACATTTTTTAATAAATTAAGTGAAAGAGTTACACTTTTAAAAAGAGAAAAGGAAAAGATAAATGACAGAAAATGCTGAGATGACAATAGAAAATGAAGATCGTCCTAGAATCTTATTGGCCGATGATGAAGCCAGCATAAGACGTATCTTGGAAACACGCTTGAAAATGGCGGGTTACGATGTTTATACAGCAGAAGACGGAGAAGCCGCAGTAAATGCGTTCAATAAATATAATCCTGATCTGGTAGTTCTGGATGTTATGATGCCTAAAATGGATGGTTACGGCGTAACACGCGAAATCAGACGTACAGCAGATGTACCTATTATCATTTTGACAGCATTAGGAGATGTTTCAGAAAGAATTACCGGCCTTGAACTCGGGGCGGATGACTACGTAATCAAACCTTTCAGCCCTAAAGAGCTTGAAGCACGTGTAAAAGCAGTTTTGCGCCGTACAAATAACCGCGAAATGGTAACTCCTTCAGGCAAAGTAACCAAAAACGTAATCACTGCCGGCAATATTAAAATTGATACCGCTCGTCGTCAGGTTTACAGAAAAAATGACAGAATCCGCCTTACAGGAATGGAATTCAGCTTGTTGGAACTTCTTGTAAACAATTCCGGTCAAGCGTTCTCAAGAAACGAAATCCTGCAGCACGTATGGGCTTACCCTGCTGATCATCGGATTGATACCAGAGTTGTAGACGTCCATATTTCAAGACTGCGCTCAAAACTGGAATCCGATCCTGCGAATCCGGAATTAATCTTAACTGCCCGCGGAATAGGCTATATGTTCCAAAGAATAAGTTAGTTTTAAATATTGATTTTAAAAATAATGCCATACAAAATATGGCATTATTTTTTTATTTAGGAGCAGGAAAGTATGGATTACGATTACAGACGACAGCTAACAATAATAATTCTGGTAATATTATGCATATTAAGTCTTATTGATTATCTCACATCATACAAATCAGAAAAGCTTATATGCAATAGAGAAAAAAACAGCTGCGTTGTTGAACGAATAACGAGATTAAATAAGGTTAAAACAGCTTATTTAATGGACGTTGATGAGGTGAAGGATGTGAGAGTGAGTTCACATTATCGCAGACACCGGGACTGGCTAACAGGGAGAAGGCGTGGACGCAACTATTATTTTCTGGTATTCAGACATATTAACAACAGAACAGAAAGAAGAATATTCTCCCGGAGATATCGTTCGGACGAGCAAGCCAAAGAAAAAGCCCATGAAATAATGATGAAATTAAGAGAAGATAGCAATATAATAGAAGTGAGCCGTTAAACATTTTTCTGTCGATAGGTCGTGCAGTATATCTCTGGCAAATAAAAAGTTCTGGACAAAAAATATTTTCGTGTTAGTATAAAAAAGTAAACGAAATGGCGGGTATCGCCAAGCGGTTAAGGCCTCGGATTGTGGTTCCGATATGCGTGGGTTCGAATCCCACTACCCGCCCCATTTATCAATTTAGCCTCTTCGGAGGCTTTTTTAATATATAAAAATTTTATTTAACATTCCCTCTGTAGTTTTTTGTCCAGATTGATTTGTACGGATAGATAGATTATTTGGTAAAGTTGGCTTTGTGTGGGCGTTTTCGGGTCGGAAAAATTAAGTGTTCCAAAAAAATCAAACTGGGAAACTGGACTTTTTCTGGACTGTACGGATAGATTGAGATTTGCAGAATTTTAGTGAGATACGCACCGTTTTTGAGTTGTACGGGTAATTTGATTATTTCGGAAAAGTCCAGTTGCACAAATTTTTAAAAAATCAAAATTTTTGTAATATTTCAGAATAAGGTTGGAAAAATTTTTCCAACCTTATTCTGAATAACTTTATCAATATAAAAATTTAACTATTTCTTGCAAAATCAATTATCTCTCCATCCTCGGGAATTAACAAATTATCAATATTGTTTTTATTTTTAAATTCTTTTAAATCATTTCTTGTAACCGAAAGATGGCTGACTGTATCCATGTGGCTGGCAACTACTGTTGCGTTTGGAGCATTTTGCAAAACTTCTTTTACATCATCAATATTCATAATTATTCTTTCACCGCTTAAAACCGTTGCAGCGCAGGCATTTACAACTATTATATCAGGATGGTATTTTGTAAGAGCCTCAATTACTTCTTTACACCAAATCGTGTCGCCTGCTATATACAAGGTCTTTTCATCTTGTGATTTAAAAACGACGCCCATCGCATCATAAGGCAAGCCAACAGAATCGCATAACGGTTTAATTATTTCTCTTTTGCCATGCTGGGTGCCTGTCTTGTATAGAGTTATCCCATTATATTCTGTTCCGGATTCCTGTATAATTTCAACATTTGTAAACCCTTTTGAAATGATGTAATCTTTGTCAATAATTGACTGTACAAATACTTTTATATTTTTATCTAATGCATTTTCAGCGAATTCATCCCAGTGGTCAGGGTGAATATGAGTAATGATAACAGCATCAACATCGACAATTTTTTCAATTTCAAAAGGCAACTCCACTCTTGGCTGGCGAATTTCGGAATTTATCGCTGTATCAAATCCCGGCATATAATCTTTAGGCATAAGCCACGGGTCAATTAAAAACTTTGTATTATTGTATTCCACTATAATTGTTGCATTTCTTACTTGTGTAATTTTCATTTAAATTTCCTCCATATAATAAAGCAATTTTATATAGTTATTATTATTTTGACAAGAATGCACTTTTTTGTATAATACTTACTAAAAAGTAAATAAGGATTTTTACATGATAAAACAGAGAAAAGATGAATATCAATGCCCGTTAGAGGTAACTATGGAAATAATCGGCGGCAAATATAAAGGGGTTATAATCGGACATCTTATAAACAAAACATTGAGGTATAACGAACTTCAAAAACTGATTTCACACGCGACTCCCAAAATGCTAATTCAACAGTTAAAAGAACTTGAAGCAGACGGAATAATTGAACGAAAACTTTATCCTGTAGTACCGCCTAAAACCGAATATTCTCTCACAAAAAGAGGAGAAACTCTTTTTCCAGCTATTATTGAATTAAACAAGTGGGGCATGAACTATTTAAAAGAAGAAAATATTCCGTGTTCATATAAAGGAAATATAGATTAAATATTTAGCGATTTATTTTAGCTTACGGGCACAAGTTGTCCAAAATAATCAAACCATCTGTACAATATAATCAAACTATGTGTTCTTTTACACCCTCTTTACAAATAAATATGTTTATGTAATAATATGTCCGTTTGTGATGCAAACAACATTAAAACATAGAGAGGGGTAATTATGTTAAAGTTGTTGTCACCAGGTGAAATTATTGTGTTGCGTTTTTTAGCGGAAGGCTATAGCAACTCACAAATAAGCGACAGACTTTTTGTACCGGTTTCAAAAGTAAAACAAGATGTAAAAGCAATATTAAATAAATTAGGTTTAAAAAATCGTATACAAGCGGCAGCTACAGCCGCTTTATTTATGACTAACTCCAAACCTTAGTACCGGTTTACACCTTCACGGTCTGCAGAAGAACTTTCTAAAATCTTACGTGCAAACTTTTCCCAGGTATAAATTCCGGAGGTTTCAAAAGCATTTTTACAATAATCTTTAAACCGTGAAAATTCTTCATTATAAATTTTAATCACCTTTATTATGGTTTGAATAAAATCTGACAACTTTCGCCGATTAAATACAAATCCATTTTGTGAATTAATAATCTCAGCAATTCCGGCAGTCGAGGAAACAATACAGGGTTTACCAAATGCCATTGCCTCCAGAACAACAAGTCCAAAGGCTTCATTAATTGACGGCAGCACCAGTACATCTATTGTAGAATAAAATCCTTTCATATCAGATTGTTTTGGTATGGCTTCTACACACTTGTTCATTCCAAAAACATTTACCAAGCCCTGCATCACAAAATCTCTTCTAAACTTTGGGGCAATAATTTTAACACGAAAATTATAACCGCATAACTTAAGCAGACCCAATACGAATAGTAATAAGTTACCTCCTTTATTAAAAGAACTGTTAGCCACAATACCAAAAGTTATATTTGTATTTTTCTTTATTTCCGGCAGAGTATCAAATACCTTAGTACAAGCCGGATAGACAACTCTGATACGCTCGGAAGGTATGTTGAAATTTTCTTGATAATCTTTTTTTATAATTTCTGATACTGCAATAAATCTGCAATCCTCAATATTTTTAAAACGCTTTATACTCCAGTCCAGCTTTTTACGACCAAAAACCTTTTTAAGGTTACGCAATAAAAAAGGAAGATTATTACATTTATACTGTGGTGAATGGCACTGAAGGAGGCAAGTGTGGTATAATTGCGGAATATTAGCGCTTAAAACGATATCAAAATTTTCCTTCTTAACAATTTTATCAATTTCATCTATGTAAGAATCACTGCTATATGGATATGGAATTTCAATTACACGGACATTATCAATTGACGCACTACTATCTATTTCAGTAAAAACAGTCAGCTCTACATCATTCATATTTGCGTACGCACGAATTAAATTTCCAGTAACAACAATTCCGCCGCCATATTTGGCACCACCGGCTAAAACCTGACAAATATTTTTTGAAACAACTGCAACCTTTTTCATAAAACCTCTAGATATATCGCATAATAAAGCAGTTCTCCGCCGCTCCGCCTCGCTGAACCGCGAGCCGTAGCGGCTGCGCTGTCTAATACGCCACTCAAA
>CALUVJ010000084.1 GCA_944324195.1 Candidatus Gastranaerophilales bacterium | reverse complement strand
CACTCTTCACCCTTCACGCTTACCATCCATTTACCCCCTCTACTCACTACTCACTATTCACTATTCACTAGTCCAATACATTTACCCCCGCAATGACGTTGAACCGGTTATGGTCAGGTAAAACCTGACCTACAATTCTATTCACTACTCACTATTCACTATTCACTAGTCCAATCCCTTCACACATTTATCCCGGTTTTATTTTTCTATAAACCTTCCCATTGCTCTAAATTTATTATATCTTTCTGCTTTGAGTGTTTCAGGAGATTTTTTAATTAATTCATTAATAGCTTTTACTATTGACTTTTTCATATTGGAAGCTGTTTCGTTGTAATCACAATGAGCGCCTCCAAGCGGTTCGGAAATTTCTTCGTCAATTATTCCGAGTTCAAGCAAATCTTTTGAAGTTATTTTCAAAGCTTCCGCAGCATCTGCAAATTTTGATGCGTCTCTCCAAAGAATAGATGCGCAGCCTTCCGGCGAAATAACAGTATAATATGCGTGTTCAAGCATCATAACTCTGTCTGCCACCGCTAATCCCAAAGCACCGCCGCTGCATCCCTCGCCGGTTATAATAGAAACAATCGGAACGGTAAGTTTTGACATTTCTCTCAAATTCATGGCAATAGCGGCACCTTGGCCTGTTTCTTCCGCTTTTATTCCCGGATAAGCACCGGGGGTATCAATAATTGTAACAATCGGCAAATTAAATTTGTTTGCGTGTTTAAAAAGTCTCAATGCTTTTCTGTAACCTTGCGGCTGCGGCATTCCAAAATTATATTCCAAATTTTCTTTAGTATTTTTACCTTTTTGAATACCGATAATCATAACCGGACGATTATCAATTTTTGCAATACCTCCTATGATAGCTCTGTCATCCATTCCTTCACGGTCGCCGTGAAATTCTATAAAATTTTCGCAGATTAAATCAACATAATCCAAAAATTTTGGTCTTTCAGGATGTCTTGCTATTTGTAATTTTTGTGAAGGTTTCAATTTTGAATACAACTCCTTTTTATAATCCTGAGCTTGTTTTTCAAAGTCTTTTATTTGATTATTCAAATCCATACCTGATTCTTCGCTCATTTTTTTTAATTCATCTATTTTTTTTTGAATTTCTACTATTGGTTTTTCAAAGTCTAGTACTTGTGCCATTTCTTTTTTATACTCCATGCATATCTAAAATATTAGCCAGCGTTTTTCTTAAATTCTTCCTCTTTGAGACTATATCTACCTGGCCAAATTTCAGCAAATATTCTGCTGTTTGAAAATCTTCCGGCAATTTTTGTCTTATAGTTTGTTCAATAACTCTCCTGCCTGCAAAACCTATTCTTGCACCTTGTTCGGCAATAATAATATCTCCGAGAGTTCCGAAACTTGCAGTAATACCTCCAAAAGTAGGTTCGGTTAAAAGATTTATATATAAAATTCCGGCTTCATCAAGTCTGCCTGCAGCACAAGAAGTTTTTGCCATTTGCATTAAGCTCAAAGCGCTTTCCTGCATTCTTGCACCGCCTGAAGAAGTCACCGCAAGCATCGGAAGTTTTTGTTTCAAAGCTTCTTCCATAATTCTGGTAACTTTTTCCCCGACAACGCTTCCCATTGAACCGCCCATATAATCAAAATCCATAACGGCAGCCGCAATTTTATGTCCTTCAATTTTCCCTATACCGGTAATTACTGCTTCATCAAGTCCTGTTTTTTCGTGTGCTTTTTTTAAACGTTCGGAGTAAGCTTCTGTATCTACAAATTTTAAAGGGTCTGTAGGAAGAACATTTTTGAACATTTCTTCAAAAGAGCCTGTGTCAAAAAGCTGTTTTATTCTTGTTGTTGCATTTATTCTAAAATGATAATCGCAATGCGGACATACAAACAAATTTTCTTCCAATTCGCTTTTTAAAATTTGCGAGCTGCAATGAACGCATTTTGTCCATAATTCCGGAGTTTCAACATCAATACCTTTCATATCACGTGCTCTGCGTTCAATTTGAGCTTCTTTTCGTTTATCAAACCATTCTTGTATTGTCATATTATATACACATCCGGCTTTATTAAGCCGTCCTTCTCCTATTAAAATCTACCTTCACATTTTACATCAAACATATATGAATGAATATATTAGTTTACAGAACTCTTAAATTATAACATACAAACAGAAATAAAAAAGGTCCGGTTTAAACCAGACCTTCTTTTAGTGCTTTGACCGCAGCTTGCGTTCTGTCATCAACTACAAGTTTTTGTATTATATTACAAACGTGCGCTTTTGCCGTATGTTCGCTTATGGTGAGTGTTTTAGCTATTTGACTGTTAGACTGTCCGTCTACAACCAGTTTTAAAACTTCGTATTCTCTTTGTGTCAGATTTGAATGATTTTCTTTAAATGCGCTGCGGGAAAACTGACGGGAAGGAATTATTCCTCCGTTTTTGTCGCGTATAAACGGCACAACGTGAGGATCTATCCACATAGCACCTTCTTTTACCATTTTTATTACACTCATTAAAAAATCGGTACTAATGTCTTTTATTACATAAGCGCTTGCTCCGGCTGTCAGTGATGAGTTTAATTCTTCTTCCGAAATATGTGATGTAAGCATAATTACTTTTATATTATTGTTATATTCAAGTATTTGTTTTGCGGCTTCTATTCCGGAAATATCGGGCAAACCTATATCCATCAGTACGATATCCGGTTTTATCAATTTTGATTTTTCTATTGCTTCTTTACCATTTACGGCTTCGCCTATAATAGTAAGTTCCGGATATTCGGTGAATAAAGATTTTATACCAATACGCATCAATTTTTGATCTTCTACAAGTAATATTTTTATTTGCATAAAACCTCCTTCAAATTCGCCCCTCTCATCTATGAGAAGGATAGGGTGAGGTGTCAGCCAATTACCCAATGTAATATTAAAATATTTTTCTTGTTTCTTAAATTGCAGAAGTAAATATTATTAATGCTAATGCCGGAGGATTTAAATTCAGAAGTATTTTTTTAAAGCTTCCTGTAAATCGACAATTTTTAAATGATTTTCCAACATTGCCTGATTTCGGCCTTCATAAGCCTGCGTATAATTGTCATTTGTATTTATTGCCAGATTAAAATATTCAATTGCTTCATCAAGTTTATCTTCCAGATAATAAAGCATTCCGATAAGTGTATATTCAATTTCTTTTGTATCGGAAAATTCAAGTGCTTTCATAAAATACTCGAGTGCTTTCGGATAATCTTTGCTAAATTGCTTCATGCAGCCTAAACCTCTTAAAACAATCGGATTTTCCGGATCAATTTTATAAGCTTCTTCAAGAGTTTTAATTCCGGCAGCATAGTCATAACGGTCGTACTCTTGTTTTGCTTTTTTAATAAGAGTTATAAGTTTTATTTTAGCTCCGGTTTTTCTGAAAAATTTAGCTGTTTCTTGTAAGTGTTTTATCTCGTCAGTCATATTTTTAGTGAATAGTGAATAGTGAGTAGTGAGTAGTGAATAGAGGTTAAAGGTGTGGTAAATTTTAATTTACCGCATCAATAAAATTATTGTCTCGGTAATCAAATATTACCGGCTGGATTGCTTCGCTTCGCTCGCAATGACATTTTTAGCTTTTTCTGTCACTGCGAGAAAATCTTTGATTTTCGCGGCAGTCCATTTTTATTCAATTGTCAAATTTGTTTTGGATTGCTTCGTCGCTTTCGCTCCTCGCAATGACATCAAGCTTGTAGTCGCACTTATCAGCCCAATTCATTTACCCCCGCAATGACGTTGAACTGGTTATGGTCAGGTTTTACCTGACCTACAATTCTATTCACTATTCACTAATCACTAGTCACTAAACAAATCCATTTACCCCCTTAGTCACTAATCCTCCCCTATACCGTGTGCATCTTCTCAAAAATGCCCTTCTTTTGAACCCATATTTCAACTTCAAGTTTATTACCCTCTTCTATCAAAACATTCTTAAGTTCTTTAAAGTTTAATTCCGATTGCTTAATATCACAGAGCATAAACATTACAAAATGCCCCTGCATAAGAGTTTGTTTGATATCCTCTATATTAACCCTGTATTTTGCAAGAACTGTTGAAACACCCGAAACTATACCGACTTTGTCCGCTCCTGATACGGTAATTATTATTTTGTAATCATCCATTTTACGCTCCTTTGGTTTAATTAGTATTATAAATGGTTTGTGTATTATAAGTCAATTAATAAAAATGTAGTAAAAACTTTGCTTTTGTGCTTTGATAAATGTGTATTAGTAAGGTAATATTATGCAAATATCAGAAATAAACAATACCCGGTCAATGCCGGTTAGCCACAAGGGAGGGATGAAGTATTTAAATACTTTTAATCCTATTGCGCGATATTTGGATATATATTTTAATCAAGCGGCAAAAGTTTCGACAAATCGCATAGAACCCATATCACCAAGGCTTTCCGGCGCAGTTGATGTTATCCGTTTAAAAAATATTTCTATGTGGGATATAAATCCCTCCAATTCAAATAAATATGTGTTTTTTCTGCATGGTATATCCCAAAATGTAAGTAATTATCAGCATCTTTATGAAGCGGCAGTAAAAAAAGGAAAAGGTGTTTTCGCGGTAGAATATCGCGGATACGGAATAAATGATGCCGCCAAAATATCAGAGGATAAATTAAAAAAAGATGTTGATGATGCTTATAAATATTTGACTGACAAAAAAGGTATTAAACCTGAAAATATTACGGTTATAGGACATAGTATGGGCGGTGCGCTTGCTGCGGATTTTGCATCCAGACACAAAGATGTTAAATCATTAATTTTAATTGCACCTCTTAGCAAAATGTCTTATTTGGGTGAAAAATTTATCAAAAACAAAAAATTAGGACCCGGTGTACCTGAAAAAATACAAAATTTAACTAATAAAATTAAATTGTTAAAAACATTATTAGATTTAAGATTTAATTCCGTTAAAAAAATGAAAAAAATGCAGGTTCCTACCTATATACTTCAATCAAAAAACGACACCGTAACCACGGTTAACGGCACAAGACAGCTAATTAAAACAGCACGCAGGCAGGGCGTTCTTAAAAGTTTTATGTATTTTCATACGGGCGGACATAAATTAGATTCAAAAAAAGTAGCAGCTATATCTGATATTCTGGATAAAATTTATACATAATAACAAAAAAAATTTTTTAGTATTTTTATTATGGTATGAAAATTAATTTTTTTAGTCCAAATTTCTCTTTCAAATCGACAAATCGAAGCTATCAATCTCAATTTGGCGAAAATATCGGATGTAACAGCTGGATGTTTCGCAATGACATTGATTGGCGAGAGTTAGCCAAATATGAAGCAAAACATTTTCACGATAAAGATAAAGTTAATATAGTCATGTTTGCAGCATCTGACGGGTCTGAAGCTTATACCAAAATAATATCACTTTATGAAAATTTTGGAGAAAGAAAAGAAAAAGAAGCCGAAAAATTTTTTCCTATCACTGCGTATGATGTTGATAAAGAAATTCTTAAAGCTGCAAACAGCGGGCTAATTAAGACCTGTTTGTCCGACCGTTTGGAATTACAAATGAAATGTGATAATTATGAAAAATATTTTGAATACACAGGAAGTAAACTTGAAATTTTAAATGATGCCGAAATGCAAAGTGAAAAAGTATTAAAAGCAAAAGATATACTTACAAAAAACGTAAAATTTTCTTATGGCGATATGTTTTATAAAATTCATGAACTTAAAGACGAGTCAAACACTATTTTGATGTGCAGAAATATTTTGGGATATTTTTGTAATTATACAATTCAAAATTTTATAGAATCAGCATCTAATGTTCTGAAAACCGGAAGTCTTTTTGCAGTAGGCGAACATGATTCTATATTAATGAACATTAAATATTTTATGGGAAAGAACGGATTTAAAAATGTTCTAAAAAATGTTTATCAAAAAATTTAACGATGTTTTTTTCCATACTTGTTTAAAACCGCTAAATCTTGTTTTTGGGCTTCTTCATAACTGTATTTGTAACTTGACAAATCTAAATCAATTTTTCCTTCTGATTCTTTAGCCAATTTGCTTTTTATTTTATAAGGATAAGCAGCATTGCCCTTAAGCCATCCGCGGTGTATATAATTTATAATCTGTTCAACATACGCCTGACATTTTTTGGGAATAGAAGGATACATTTCTATAAATTTGGTAAGCGGCATATTGGAGCGCATACTGTTAGCTCCGGCGGAAGCGAGAAGAAAATTCCCGATAGTATTCTCTCCATCAAGTGAATTTGGCTGGATATGCTCTATTGTTGCTACCGAAGGACGCACAAGTCTTTTTGCCACTTCTTGCTGAGTTCTGTCTGCATATTTAACTATAAAAGCATTTTCACTGGTTCCGGAAGTAGGAAGATATACTGCACGATCTTTTAATTTTTCCCAAACAACCGCTTCTTTACCTTCTGAATCCGTCTTAATATCATCCAAAGACATTAGTAAAATTTTTCTTTTAAAAGTATCTTCTTTTTTGTTTTCCAAAATAACCTGCCGGCAGCGTGTTGTTTTAGCATGAACAGCCAGTGCATTTTCAGGAGAAAGTTTTAAAGAAATCTTGTCAACATCATCAAGAACGTTAAATTCCTCTAATTTAAGCTTTATAATAGCTTCATCGTACCAGAGTTTCAAACATTCCGGTAATGTTTTTTCAGGTGTTAATTTTGCAGCTGCCGCAAATCGTTTATATATCTTTTTCTCGGTTTCCTGCATATAACGTGTGTATTTTGACAAGACCTTAACCACATCTTTAACATTACCGCAATCATCAAGCCTGCGTTCAATTCTTGCTATATCATTCCCTAAAAGCATTTCCGTGCCAAAATAAGGACATTTCATCCCTTTTAATTTTTTAAGCGGATTTCCCGCAGATGTATTTGCCCTAAAAGTTACAGAATCAGTACCGGTAAAAGTATCAGATATATTGAAGCTGCAATTCGATTGAAAATTCTTTCGAATTTTTATCTCTTGTAATTTATTATTGTAATTTACCGGAAAAATCCTCACTATAACACATCCTTAAACTTATATTAGCAGAGTTATTATTTTTTAGCAAATAGGGGTAAATGGATTGGACTAGTGAATAGTGATTAGTGAATAGTGAATAGAATTGTAGGTCAGGTTTTACCTGACAATAACTGGTTCAACGTCATTGCGAGGGTAAATGGATTGGACTAGTGAATAGTGAATAGTGAGTAGTGAATAGAATTGTAGGTCAGGTTTTACCTGACAATAACTAGTTCAACGTCATTGCGGGGGTAAATGTATTGGGCTGATAAGTGCGACTACAAGCTTAATGTCATTGCGAGGAGCGAATGCGACGAAGCAATCCAAAACAAACTTGACAATTGAATAAAAATGGACTGCCGCGAA
>CALUVJ010000083.1 GCA_944324195.1 Candidatus Gastranaerophilales bacterium | reverse complement strand
CTAAGTAAATTTCTTTATGCTTTGTTAAAGTTAATGTCAGGCAAAGCCTGACCTACAAATTTTTAACAAGTCCTGCGTTGCGAGCGTGTTATGCGTGAGCATAACAATAGCGGGGGTAAATGTATTGGGTTTGTAGGTGTGACTACAAGCTTGAAAGTTTTTGAAAAACTCTTTATCTCGCAACAAAAGAGAAAGAAAACTAAAAATATCAATTATCACCCACCCCAACCCTCCCTCATATAGGGAGGGAGAGTTACAAGCTTGGCGCATTCCTTCCCTTCTGAGGGAAGGTTAGGATGGGTGCTTTTTTATGATTACTTCATTTTTTCTTCTTTAAAACAAAAGAAGAAAAAACGAAGCAAAAAAGAAGAAACTTTATTGTTTGCAAAGCTCTTACGAGCATAAAACCAAATGGCTATAGCGGGTAACTCCGCACTTCGACCCTCGCTAAAAGACATTTGGGAGGGCTCCGCTACTGCCATTATTAGAAAAACGTATGTGAAAGTAGATTGCGGTAAATTTTAATTTACCGCAACAAAAAGGTTTTGGTAATCGAAGATTGCCAAAACCTACTTAAATAGTTTAGTTTTGTAAAAATCTCTGTTTTTATGATGAACAGGGATTTTGTTTATTGTAAAATGCTTTTAAATAAAAATATGAAGTTTTTAGTCTAAGGTCAGTGAGGAGTAAAAAATGCCTGTAATTAATGAACATTTTACAATTAATACAAGGGGTAATAATGACATCATTAACATTACAAAACATGTGCAAAATTGCGTGTATCAGCACGAATTAAAAGACGGGCTTGTCTGCGTGTCTATTCAGGGAAGTACTTCCGCGGTTACGACAATTGAATATGAAGAGGGGTTGGTTAAAGATTTAAAAGAAGCTCTTGAAAGAATTGCTCCTACAGGAGCAGAGTATCATCACGATGAAATCTGGCACGACGGAAACGGTTATGCACACGTTAGAGCCGCAATAATCGGAAGTTCCGTAAATATTGCGCTCAAAGACGGACTTTTGAATCTCGGAACATGGCAGCAGGTTGTATTGCTGGATTTTGATAACAAACAACGTTCCAGAAATATAACTGTACAGATTGTGTACTAATATGTTAATATAATTTTATGTTAAATTTATATGTAACATCATCAAACCGCAGAGAAGGTAAAACATTTTTATCAGCAGGTCTTGCCGCAACTATGCAGAGTCTCGGGTATTCTACAAGTGTTTACAAGCCTATTCAGACAAACGGGATTGAGCATAACGGATTTATGCAGTCTCCGGATTTAACGTATGTTAAAACGATTGACCCTTACATAAATACGCATTTTTCATACTTGTATAAATCCGGTATGGAACCTTTGATTGCTTCGGAGCTTGAAAATGAGCCTATTGATATAGAACTTATTGCAAAAGAGTATCAGAGAATAGCGGCAACTTCTGATTGTACAATTATAGATGGTGATTGCGGTCTTTTGAGCCCTATTGCTCCTAATGTTCAGACGGTGGATTTGGTAAAGAAATTGCAGCTTCCGAGCGTGTTTGTTGTTACTCCGAGAGAAGATTCAATCAATGATACACTGCTTTCAATTTATACTGCTCAGGAAAAAGGGCTAGAAATAAGAGGTGTGGTAATAAATAACATTAAGGAGGATTGTCCTAAAAATCTTTTGAATGCTATTCCAAGGGTAATTGAAGAGTATACAAATATTAAGATATTAGGTTTGATTTCCCATATAGACGGCAAGTTTTCGCCGGAGGACTTGATCACGAATGTTCTTAACGGTGTTGATATTGAGAGTCTATTTAATGTAAAGATAGAGAAACTTGAATTATGATAATAACGGCCGGAATTTATAAAGGGCGTAAAATTGCGGTACCTGATGAAAGTATTACAAGACCGACTCTTTCCAAGGTAAGAATGGGGGTTTTTAATACTCTTTATTCTATGGTTGGTGATTTTGAAGGAAAAACTTTTCTTGACGTTTTCGGCGGGTCGGGCGTGATGGGTTTGGAAGCTTTATCCAGAGGTTTTTCCGGGGTAAAAGTATTTGAGAAAAATCCAAAGGCTGCCGATATTATTAAAAAGAATTACAAATTGTTAGGATTAAAGCCTGATTTATTGATAGGTGACAGTGAAAAACTTATAAAAAAACTTGACAAGTGTTTTGACGTAGTATACATTGATCCGCCTTATATGAGTAATTTGTATGATAGGGTTTTAAAAGAAATAAAGGGTGGAATTATTGTAGTAGAAGGTATAAAAGAGCTTGGCTTTGAAGGTTTTGAAATAATAAAAGCTAAGAATTATGGCGGCAAATTGGTTAGTTTTTTGACGCGAAAAGCTTAAGATGAAAATTCGAAATTCCACTCAAATATATTGTATATTTATGTCTCTTTATACTATAATAAATACTGAAATTTGAGAGGTTTAAGGTGAGTAAGTATCATTTTATAGCAATTGGCGGAATAGGGATGAGCGGACTGGCAAAATATTTGCTGGAGGACGGTCATACGGTTACAGGTTCAGATATTGCCGATTCTAAATATATAGCAAAATTAAGAGATTTAGGCGCGGGGGTAAATATAGGGCATAATGAAGATAATTTACCTGCCGATACTGATATTGTAATAAAAAGCAGCGCAATCAGAGACGACAATCCTGAATTAATAAAAGCAAAACGACTCGGGATTCCTGTTTATCACAGGTCTGATTTGCTGGAAGAAATTGCAAAAGCCGCACAGGATGCTGGTAAGTGCTTCATCGGATTTTCCGGAACACACGGGAAAACAACTACAAGCGGACTTGCTTCTTATGTTTTGGAAAAAGCCGGCTTGAAACCGTCTTTTGTTGACGGGGGAATTATTCCTGAAATTAATACAAATGCCCAGCACAAAAGCGGTAAATATTTTATAGCGGAGCTGGACGAAAGTGACGGAACTATTGTTAAATATTACCCGGATATTCTTGTAATTAATAATCTTGAAGAAGATCATATCGATTTTTACAAAAACGGAATGTCAGATTTAATAAAAACCTTCAATCAGGCAGTTTCGCAGGCAAAGAAAGTTTTAATCAATAACGATAACAAAGGCACGATGCAGTTAAGCGGAGATTTTATAACCTTCGGGCTTAATGATGCCGATTATGTCGCTAAAAAACTTGATTCCGAAACAATAGAGATTCTGCATAGCGGCTCACACCTTGTGACTTTAAAGACACAGCTCGCAGGGATTCACAATGTTTATAATATTCTTGCAGTTGTTGCTGCATTAAATGAAGCGGGGGTAAATCTTATGGGGGTAAATACTATGGGGGTAAATACTATGGGGAAAACTTCTCTTGCGGAAAGTGACGCAAAGGTAAATCTAGCTCAAATTACTCAATATATTTACCCCTTCACCGGCATGGGGAGACGTTTCCAGAAGGTTTGCGACATAAACGGAATTTCTGTTTATGATGATTACGCTCATCATCCGACAGAAATAAAAGCAACTCTTGAAGCTGCTGCGTCAAAATTCGGAAAAGAAAATATTGTGGCAGTTTTTCAGCCGCACAGGTATACAAGGCTGCAATCTTTGTGGAATGATTTTAAATCAGCGTTCAACAATGCCGGACGTGTTATTGTAACAGATGTTTATGCCGCATCGGAAGATTCTATTGACGGAATTAGCGGAAAGAATTTTTCTGAGGAGCTGGAAGGAAGTGAATATATTTCCGGCAATATGGAAGAAGTTGCGGAGAAATTAATGCCTTCTTTGAAAAAAGGTAATGTTGTTATAGGGCTTGGAGCCGGTACGATTACCGCTCTCGGCAAAAACTTAGAGAAAGCAGGCTGCGTTGCAAGTTAAAGAAAATTTTGAAATAAAACCGCTTACGACATACAAAATCGGCGGAAAAGTAAGCAAATTATACTTACCGGAAACTCTGGAAGAATTTACCGGACTTTTAAGAGAGCTGGATAATTATATAGTTCTCGGAAGCTGCTCTAATGTAATATTTTCTTCTAACGGTTATAGCGGAAACGTAATTATTACAACAGGAATGAAAAATTTTGAAATCAAAGGGACAAGAGTTTTCGCAGATTGTGGTGTAAAAGATCCGCTGCTTGCACAAAAAGTCAGCGAAGCTTCTTTGAGCGGTTTGGAATTTTTAATCGGGCTTCCGGGAACAATCGGCGGCGCTGTTTATATGAACGCAGGAGCACACGGGCAATGTATAGGAGACGTATTGGTATCCTGCTGTCTGTATGACAGAAAAACAAAAGAAATAGTATTTAAGCAAAAACAAGAGATGGAATTTTCTTACAGGCATTCCGTACTGGATAGCGGAAGGTTTATTGTTCTCTCCGCTGAGTTTGAACTCAAAAAAGCACAACCGGAAGAAATTAAAGAACTTATGGACAGAAACCTTAATTTCAGAAAAACAATTCAGCCATCACTTGCTAACCCTAATGCGGGAAGTGTTTTCAAAAATCCTGAAAATGATTCAGCCGGTAGACTGTTAGAAAAAGCAGGTGCTAAATCATTTGATTTAGACAGAGTAAAAGTATGGGATAAACACGCAAACTTTATTATAAATAAGGGAGATGCGACATCAGAAGATGTGCTTGAACTTATGGTAAGAATGTACAATGCGGTAAAAAGTATGTATACAATAGAATTAACTCCGGAGCAAATATTTATCGGAGATAAAACGAAAAAAGAGGAAGAATTATGCAATATACTATACAGGACAAAAACGCAAAAATAGCAGTACTTTGCGGCGGAATGTCATCAGAAAGAGAAGTTTCGCTGCGCTCAGGTAAAAATATACTTGAAGCTCTTCACAGACTGGGTTACAAAAATGCGGCAATTGTGGACGTTAGTCCGAACATTATGGAGGACTTAAAAGGTTTTGAATACGCTTATAACACTCTTCACGGAAAGTACGGCGAGGACGGGTGCATTCAGGGAGTTTTAGAAATCTTAAAAATTCCTTATACAGGCTGCGGAGTTATGGCAAGCGCAATTTGTATGAATAAAGAATACACTAAACGTATTCTAAAAAATTCCGAAGTGCCTTTGATTAACTCTGTATACCTTCTTCCGGGAGAAGATCCTGTCAAAAAGGTTATGCATACTCTTCAATACCCTCTTATGGTTAAGCCTGTTTCTGAAGGCTCAAGCTACGGTATGAGCAAGGTAATTTGCGACGGCGAATTGTATGATGCGGTAAAAGAAGCACGTAAATATAACGATGAAGTTTTAATCGAAGAATATATTGACGGATTCTTTGTAACAGTAGGCGTGCTTGAAAAAGACGGAAAAGCTTTTGCAACGGAGATTCTTGAAATCAGAACTAAAACAGAATGGTATGATCTGGATGCAAAATATACAAAAGGGCTGTCTGAATTTATCGTACCTGCAACAGGTTTATCAAAAGAAGCAACCGAATTAACCAAAAAAATTGCGGTAAAAGCGCACGAACTTGCGGGATGTTCAGGGGTTTCAAGAGTCGATTTTATGATAAAAGACGATAAACCTTACTTTTTAGAAATCAATACTAATCCTGGAATGACTGATGTAAGCGATCTTCCGGCACAGGCAAAAGCGTGCGGAATTGATTATGACAATTTAGTTTTAATGATATTAAACAGTGTAGGCTTGAATAAATAATGTCAAACGAGGAGCATCCGAGATACCACCAGAATCGCAGATTGCAGCAGGCAAGAATGCAAAGGCAAATAAGGAGGTCGCAAAGGCGGCTTAATCAACTGCGCTCACTCTGGAAGCTCTTTATCATAATATTTTTAATTGCATTGGGTGTCGGTATTCTAAAGATGCCGCAGTGGAGACTGCACAAAAATGCTTTTGACAACCTGAACAGTCCAGTGCTTGAAATTGTTAACAACAGGATTGTACCTGATCAGAAAATATTATCTGCACTTAGAAGGAATCAGGTTGATACAAGGCCGATTTTTTTAGTTGAAACTGAAAATTTAAAAAAAAGTATTATGCAGTTGGAACCTGTACGCGATGTATATATAAGGAGATTTTGGTTTCCGGCCAGATTGTTAATAATCATTATAGAAAGAATTCCGGCAATAACAATATCTCCGGATACAGATGTACCGCCTATAGCGTTTTTTTCTTCTGACGGTAAACTCATAGGAAGAGAGTATATGCCGCTCAGTCCTGATTTTAAAACCGTAAAGGTAATTACATACGGAAGCGGTGATGATTACAGGAACTGGGACAAGACTAAAGTTAATAACTTTAAGCGTCTTGCGGCAACTATAGAATTGGATTCCGGTGAAACGGTTGAATACATAGATTACAGAAACCCAAAAGATGTTTATGTAAAAATTCCTACGGTAAATATAAGGCTCGGCAGTTTTAATGCCGAAACTTTTGATAAAATTCACAGAATACCTTCGCTTCTTCCGCAGGTTAAAATGTTAAATAAAAAAGTTAAATATCTTGATTTGAGATGGGATTCTATATATATTAAATTAGATGAATAATTTTATTGATGCAGAAAATTTTTAATTTACCATATTCTAAGGAACTTTACCCGCACGGCAATGGTTTATTATACTATTATAAATATTAATTTATGTAAAAAATTAGACCTCTTGGCAAAATAAATATTTACCGGTTTTTAAGTAGTATAAATAAAATAAAAGGAAAGGCGGGTAATGATGCAGGTTGATAAAATACACAATGGTTTAAATCCAAATTTTGGCGCTCTCAGACAGTTAAACTACAAAGGCTATTATGCAGATTCCAAAATGTCACAACAAAAATTAACGGAGGCTATCGAGCAGAGTAAAGGTGTGAAAGAATTTTTCGATAAATATGATGGGAAAATAACATTTAATGCCGAGAATGGTATCGGAGGTTTGGGAAACAGCCGAACGGATGCTTGTATGAATATAGTATATAAAAAGAAATATTCCCTTTTCCCGCAAAAAAGTGAATTATGGTTTGGAGTATCACATCACAATAAATTTGCAGAAGTCACAGAAAATTTATGCAAATGGTTAAAACAAGTATCTTTTAACGATTTAACAAGAGCAATAAAATATAAAATGTAGTAGGTTATGGTAATCTTTGATTACCGAAACAATAATTTTATCGATGCGGTAAATCATAGATTTACCACATCCTACGAAACTACGTCATTGCGAGAAAATCTTTGATTTTCGTGGCAGTCCAGTTTTTTACTTTAACTTGTCGGGTGACATTGGTTCGCGCCTTTCCCTCGCCCCCTTGTAGAAGGAAATACCTGATTGAGTGACAGCACGTATTCCTTCCCTAGATGAGGGAAGGGTAGGATGGGTGATAAAGTTGGCACCCTCCCCAACCCTCCCTCATAAAGGGAGGGAGCTGTGTTACCAACCCAAACATTTACCCCTGTCACTGCGAGAAA
>CALUVJ010000082.1 GCA_944324195.1 Candidatus Gastranaerophilales bacterium | reverse complement strand
AAGGGAAGGAGTACGCCAAAACTGTTTTAAATCACCCCTCACTCTTCACCCTTCACGCTTACCATCCATTTACCCCCGCTTAGTTACTCAGTCACACCGTGTCATAGAAAGCAAAATCTCTTGTGGTATGTATGTATTCTTTACCCCTGAATCAGTATTGGCAAGGAAAAATTCAACAGTATCCCCCGGATTAATTCCGAGTTTTTCAAACGGAATGCATACATCAATTATATCTTCAAAAACTATTTTTATTCCGTCCGGATTATCCAATGTCCACATATTAGGATGAAGAACAGAAGCAAGCCGCGGCGGATAAAGAGTGTCGCTTACAAGAGTAAGAGTAAGCTCATGCTCAAATTTTTCAAGCAAAATGGGATATGGATTATCCGTTTTGCTGATTAAACGAATATAAGCTCTGTTTGTAATATTTGAAGCATTCCTTGTGTAAATGTAAAACTGGTTAATTCTATCTACAAAACTAATCTCGCCCGAACTCTTATTAACGTGAAGTCTAAAATAAATATTTTTATTATCACAGCCAAAGTTAATTTTATCAACATTTTTATTTTCTCTGTAAACAGGTCCGTCAAGCAGTGTTAAAAAACCCGAATTATTCCAATCCTCCGCACTTGTATTTAATCCGTCCATTTTTGGCGTAATACTTTGGAGCGGATGTCTAAACGGTACTTCTACAGTTGTAATTAGGGTAGTATCAAGATATTCCGGATATTCTCTGCCTAATATTATATATACATTTTTTAAACGCTCACGAAACATATAATCAAATACAAAATCCTGGCCGGAATTATTAGGCTCGCCGTACCACCAAAACCAATCACTGCCTTCTGCAATTAAGAGTTCACGTTTTGCATATTGAATATTCGGATTAGAACTATCTTCTTTTACAAAACTTTCAAAATCATCTTTTGTTTTCTTAAGATAAGCCCAGGCCTTATTTTTCTCTCCTTCTCCTATCCAAAACTGGAATGTCTTATCAATCCAGGAGCCTGAATGAATTTTTTTCAGCGGTTTTTTATGATTATCATTCTTTATATAATCACTTATAAGCACTGTCTCCAGAGTTTCATCATTTTCAATAAGCGAATAAATCTTCTCGAGAAAATCACGACCGTCATTTTGATAATTCTCCCAACAATTTTCACAATCGGAAGCTATTGTAAGAAGGTGCCTGTCATCAGGAGACACAAGTAATTTGCTTTGTATCATTTTAATTTTTTCATACAAATCACTTGCCGCCATTTGAGAATTGATTCCGGCATATTCAAAGTTTATCAAATTAGGAATAGAACGATCTCTGAATATTATATTAATATCCGAATCCTTTGTCTCGTAATTATATACCTTCAAAAGATGATACGGATCATTTAAATTTCCTTTAAAATCCCGTATAAAATCAAAATTAATTGAACTTGCCAAAATGCCTTCATCGGAAATAGTCCACTCTATACCTTCTTTTGCAAGTAAATTTAAGGTTTTCGGCCCCAAACACAATTCCGGCGGCCACATTCCTTTAGGCCGAACTCCAAATATCTCTTCAATTCTGTCCAGAGCGCTTCTTACCTGATATTTTGCATCATCATACATTCCCAGAGACTGCGGTAAACCTTCCGTTGTTATTACCGATTTCAGTGACGTTTTTAAATCTATTAAAATAGGTAAAATTGAATGATAATACGGGCTTGTCGTAAGCTCTATTCTGCCTTCATTAATATATTTTTTGTAAGCCGGAATTATTTCTCTGATAATCTGTTTTTGAATTTCGATAATTCTGACTCTGTCATCTTTTGTATATCCCCTCTGTTTGTCCCACAAAAGCTTTAATTCCGGATATCTTTCAAAATGAATCGGATCTATCCATACAAGATTAAAAAGCGCCATCAAATCCGAAAGTTCCTGAGGAGAAAAAGCATCGTACGATATAGAATCACCGGAAAAACGCTTTTGGAACAAATCTTTATAAGTTTCACTTCTGTAAATCATTGTTTCATATCTGGAGCTGAAAAAATTATTTAGAACAAATGCCCTTTCTTCATCGGTAAGTTTATCCGTATCAGATACCGAAAGCTCAGAATGAATATCATGATATCCGTTTTGAGAATAATCAATAATTGCATCAAGCAGCGCCGGAACAATATTGAAATTAAGCTTTAGTTTCGGGAACTTTTCCAAAACCAAAACCATATCAAGATAGTCTTTTACGGCATGCAATCTGACCCACGGCATTAAATATGTACCTTCAAGTTCATAGACCGGTTGATGCATATGCCAGTAAACGGCAAGCGAAAGTTTCTTTACACGCTTATTCATACACTTAGAGTATACAAGAAACTTAAAATGTTATCAACATGAGTGTATTTTTATTTGTAATAATTCCACCCGCCCCCCTTTAAAAATGTTGAATAATGTTGTACAATAAAAAGGTAGTACATTAGGAGGTGTGAATGCATATACACGTAAACGGAAAAAACATTGAGATTACAGATGCTATTAAGGCATATGTAAAGGAAAAAATCGGTAAAGTTGCGAATCACTATGACCAGATTACCGGAATTGATGTAATCCTTTCTGTAATCAAAAATCCGGCAGCTACAGGCAAACACGTTGCAGAAGTTTCCTGTAAAATGAATACCGGCGTTGTTCATTGTGAAGAAGCTGCTGAATCTATGTATGCAAGCATCGATTTGTTGGCGGACAAATTGTCAAGACAGGTTAAAAAGTTTAAAGACAAAGCCTTGTCATCTGACAAATCTTCTATCAGAAACGTTGAGGTTGAAACAGCTGAAACAGCCGAAACCGTAGAAAGTTAGAAGTCCGTTTGTTCCGGCAGAGACTACTGTAACAGAAAAGAAGAGTTAAGACTATATGGTGTATGTTCAATTAAACTGCACATCGGGAAGTGAAATTAAAAATGATTAACAACAAAAAAGTTGTAGTAATAATGCCGGCATATAATGCAGAAAAAACTTTAGAAAAAACTTATAATGAGATTTATCAAAATTTCGTCGACGAGATTATACTTGTCGACGATTTCTCTTTGGATAACACAAAAGAAATTGCTAAAAAACTTAATATAACAACTATTGTACACGAAAAGAATAAGGGTTACGGCGGAAACCAAAAATCCTGTTACCGTGCAGCTTTAAAAGCCGGTGCCGATATAGTAATTATGCTCCATCCGGATTATCAGTACACACCAAAACTTATTCCGGCAATTGCTTCTATGATGGCATTTGATGAATATGACGCGGTTATAGCTTCCAGAATGCTGGGAAATTCTGCGCTTAAAGGCGGTATGCCGTTATATAAACTTATCTCAAACAGATTCTTAACGGAATTTGAAAATTTTGTTACAGGTGAAAAACTTTCGGAATACCATACCGGTTTTAGAGGATTTACAAGAAAAATTCTGGAAAAATTACCGTTGGAAGATTGCAGTGATGATTTTATTTTTGATAACGAAATGCTTGCGTTAATTTTATTTAACGGATACAAAATTGGTGAAATATCTTGTCCGACAAAGTATTTTGCGGAAGCATCATCGATTAATTTTGTACGCTCTTGCAAATATGGCCTGGAAGTTCTGCTGGTAAGCTTAAAATACAGACTTGCAAAAATGGGATTTAAAATCAAATTGTTTAATCAAAGCGGAAAAATTTTAGATACGCAAAAAGAGTTAAATTATTATTACATAAGGGAGAATGAGAGTTGAAAATAGTTTTGGCAACTTCTAACAAACATAAAGTTCAGGAAATCAATGACATTGTTTCAGGAAGCGGAGTAGAATTTATTCTGCCGCCTGATGGTTTTGACCCTGTTGAAAATGGTGAAACTTTTGAAGAAAATTCTAAAATAAAAGCAGAAGAAGCCTGGAAAATTTCAAAAACCTGGACACTGGCCGACGATTCAGGATTGTGTATAGAAGGGCTTAACAGCCGGCCGGGAATACATTCCGCAAGATATGCACAAACTCCTGAAAAACGAATTGAGCGGGTTTTGAAAGAAATGGAAGGAATAAAAAACAGGAAAGCAAAATTTGTTTGTGCCATGACTCTCATTAACCCTGAAGGGAATGTCGAGTTTGCATGCCGCGGAATTTGTGAAGGTAATATTGCGTATACTCCCGCAGGCAAAAACGGATTTGGTTATGACCCGATTTTTCTGGTCGGAGACAGAACCATGGCTGAGCTTAGCGAAGAAGAAAAAAATAAAATTTCTCATCGTTCTTCCGCATTGCACCAGGTTATAAATTATTTATCAAAAATAAAGTGCTAATTTTCAATAATTAAATTCATAAATTCAATATCATCATAGTCAATATATGCCGTTTGCATTATATTTCTTCCGGTTTTGATTGTAATTTCATTTACTTGATTTTTTCTTATCAAACTTGAAGGAAGTTTTATTTTTTGGCCGTCTCCGTTTAGTTGAATTTCAGAAATTTTATTACCGTTAAAATAAACCTCCGGCGGAGATGCAAAAGCATTCGGAATTTGATTTTGCCCCATTGAACGCGCCATAGCGGTATCTATTCCGATAATTGAACCGATAACAAGATATATCGGTCTGGATAAATCCAGTTTTTTCAAAGTAAATCTTTTGGTGTAAAAAGGCCCGATTGCCTGCATCCTAAATTCTCCGGCATTTGCTGACAGTTCGGAGTAACTGTCATCCCCGAGATGATACATATTTGCGTCCAAAGCTAAATCAGAAGCGTTTGACTTTTCGATACCGACAACAATCGGTGCGCTGAAAGTATTATCATTAACTGTCATTGTAAAAGGTTTATAATTTTCTTTTTGCACAGACATAATACTCGGGCCGTTAATTTGAGTATCTAATTCAAAAAAACCTTTTGAATCTGTTCGTGTAGAATAATTTTGTTTCGGCAGATTAATTTGTGCACCGCCGATACCCTCGCCGGTTTGTTTATCAATAATACGGCTGGCGTTTCCGCTTCCCTGCTCGTAAACTCCGCCCTGAAATGTTGCCGCTTGTACGGAAAGACAAAGATACAATATTAATGCTATTAAACTTAAAACTTTTTTCATAAAAATATTATTCTGCTTTTTATTAACAATAGAAATTAGTCTTTTGTATATGTTATAAGGATAATTTCACAAAAGTCATTATGGATTTTATTAGTGACTAGTGAATAGTGAGTAGTGAATAGAGGGGGTAAATGAATTGGACTAGTGAATAGTGAGTAGTGAATAGAATTGTAGGTCAGGTTTTACCTGACAATAACTCGTTCAACGTCATTGCGAGGGTAAATGGATTGGGCTGATAAGTGCGACTACAAGCTTAATGTCATTGCGAGGAGCGAATGCGACGAAGCAATCCAGTGGACTGCCGCGAAAATCAAAGATTTTCTCGCAGTGACAGGGAAAGCTAAAAATGTCATTGCGGGGGTAAATGAATTGGACTAGTGAATAGTGAATAGTGAGTAGTGAATAGAGGGGGTAAATGAATTGGGTTAGTAAGTGAGACTACAAGCTTAATGTCATTGCGAGGAGCGAATGCGACGAAGCAATCCAGTGGACTGCCGCGAAAATCAAAGATTTTCTCGCAGTGACAGGGGAAGCAGTTGTGAAAAGTGAAGGGTGAGGGGTGAAGGGTGATTTAAAACAGTTCTGGTGTCTCCTTCCCTTTTGAGGGAAGGTTGGGATGGGTAATAATTGGTGAAGAGTGAAGCGGGGGTAAATGGATTGGACTAGTGAATAGTGACTAGTGAGTAGTGAATAGAATTGTAGGTCAGGTTTTACCTGACAATAACCGGTTCAACGTCATTGCGGGGGTAAATGGATTGGGCTGATAAGTGCGACTACAAGCTTAATGTCATTGCGAGGAGCGAATGCGACGAAGCAATCCAGTGGACTGCCGCGAAAATCAAAGATTTTCGCGGCAGTGACAGGGGAAGTTAAAAATGTCATCCCGAACTTGCTTCGGGATCTTACCCAAAAGCAAGTAGAACACCGGGCGGGTAAGATGCTGAAACGAGTTCAGCATGACAAATGACAACCAATGTCACCCGACCGAATAAAGGTAAGCGTTCAACGCAACCCGCTTGTAGCAAAGTCAGCAGAGGGTGACCAGGAAAATCAAAATAGGTGAGGAATAACAACCGATGTCACCCGACAAGTCAAAGTAAAATAAATCTGTTCATGGCTTCTAATGTATTTTCTTTAGAACCAAAAGCAGTAAGTCTAAAATACCCTTCACCATTTTTACCGAAACCTGCCCCCGGAGTTCCTACTATCTGAGCTTTTTCCAACAAGTAATCAAAAAATTCCCAAGATTTCATATTATTTGGACATTTAAGCCAGATATAAGGAGAATGTTTTCCTCCTACGTGCCATATGTTACATTTTTTTAGTGTTTCTGATATTATTTTGGCATTTTCTTTATAATAATTTATATTTTCTTTAATTTCTTTTTGACCTTCCGGTGTAAAAACAGCTTCCGCAGCTCTTTGAACAATGTATGGTACTCCGTTAAATTTGGTAGTTTGGCGTCTTAACCACATTTTATTTAATTTTCCGAGAGATTTCGGTACAATTGTATACCCGCACCTTGTCCCGGTAAAACCTGCCATTTTAGATAATGAACAAAATTCTATAGCACACTTTTTTGCATTATCTATTTCATAAATACTATGCGGCAGCTCAGAATCAGATATAAAACATTCGTAAGCTGCATCAAAAAGTATTAATGCATTATTTTCTATTGCATAATCGACCCAAATCTTAAGTTGTTCTTTGTTATAAACCGCTCCTGTCGGATTATTAGGAGAACATATGTATATCAAATCCGCTTTTATATTTTTATCCGGAAGCGGTAAAAAACAATTTTCACTATTTGCATCGGTAAAAATTACTTTTCTCCCGGCCATAATATTTGTATCAACATATACAGGATAAACAGGATCCGGAACAAGTACAACATTATCCTTGTCAAACAAGTCAAGAATATTTCCCAAATCGCTTTTTGCTCCGTCTGAAATAAATATTTCATCCATATCTAAATTTACATTATGTGCACTGTAATACTTTTGAACAGCTTCTCTTAAAAAGTCATATCCCTGTTCGGGACCATAGCCGCGAAATGTTGATTGTATCCCCATCTCGTCAACAGCATGATGCATTGTTTCAATAACTTTTTTACACAAAGGCAAAGTTACATCACCTATACCAAGTCTGATAATTTTTTTATCAGGATTATTTGCTGCAAATTCATTAACTTTTTTTGCTACCGTTGAAAATAAATAACTCTGTTCCAAATTTTCATAATTCTTATTTAAATTCACTGCTATTCTCCTTTTTTTTTAACTTTGACTTGTCGGGTGACATCGGTTCGCGCCTTCCCCTCGCCCCTTGTGGGAGAGCGGATTTTCGGTAGGGCGGAGCGTGCGGGAGCGGGAGTTCGGGAGGAACTC
>CALUVJ010000081.1 GCA_944324195.1 Candidatus Gastranaerophilales bacterium | reverse complement strand
AAAAGATTAATTATCCGTTTAAATAAAAAAAGAGGTACAACTATGCAAATCAATGGCGGTGTAAGATTCTGTGAACAAGGAATGAAAGCTTCTATTCGTGCTATGCACGTACAAAGCGAAATTCTCGGTATGATAAATGAAAATGTTACAGGTTTCGACAAAGTCGGATTCCAAAGACGTGAACCAATCGTCTCTTCTTTTACGGAATTTATCGGTGTACACGGGCTTTCAAGTACTGTTGATGACCAGGTTGGGCGTATTATGGCTTCCAAAAACCCGCTTGATATCACTATGGCAAATAAAGGTTATTTTCAAATTCAGACCCCTGAAGGCGTGCAGCTTACGCGTGACGGAAGGTTTAAACTGGATAGAGAAGGCAACCTCTTGAACCTTGAAGATAATCCGGTACTTTCAGATGCCGGAATGCCTATTAAACTCCCTGTTGTACCTGATAACCCCGCGCAGGTGGTTGTAAATACAAAAGGTAAGGTTAGTGTATATGCTAAAGACTCCAACCAGCTTTTGGATGCAGGATACCTTGGGATTGTTGATTCAAACGGTATGGCTGTTTTGAATCCTGATGTAAAACAAGGATATAATGAGTATTCTAACGTTTCAATTCAAAATGAGTTTCTGGCGGTTAAACCTGTTGTAAGAAATTTTGAAGCAAACAGGCAGATATTTCTTATAGAAAGCAGTAATTTGCAAAAGGTTATAAGTCAGCTGGGAAGTACAAGTTAGGAGGGTTTGAATTATGTATAATATGCAAGCTGTGGTAAGAAAAAGTATAAATAATGCAACCATGCAGTTCGAAAAACTTGGTTATCTTGCTAATAACCTTGCTAACTACAATACGGCTGCCTATAAAACATCCCGTTTTGAACAAATTCTTAGAGAAGATGGGTATATTGACGGTGCAATCAGAACAAATGCAATGCAGGGTTCTATTCGTATAAGCAAAAATCCTTATGATATTGCAATTGACGGCGAAGGTTATATTCCGGTTGTTTCTTCTGACGGCGAAATCCAGTATACGCGCGACGGTGCGTTTAAAAGAGGCGAAGGCGGATATTTAATGACTGTTGATGATTGGATGGTCGGTGACGGTATTAAAATTCCTGCAAATTCCTATAAGATTGAAATCAAACCAAACGGTGATGTCATAAACTATGATGACGCAGGTTCGCTTCCTGAAAAAATCGGAACAATACCGATTGTGCAGTTTGAATGTCCGGAAGCACTAGAGCAGGGGCATAATAACAAAATGGTTTATAACGATGAATCAGGCGCGCCAAAAATCATCAAAAACACGGATAATATAAGGCAATACGCAACAGAGGTTTCAAATACAAATATTTATGATGAAATTAATGACCTTATGAGACTTAATACATCAATGATTGCAAGTATGAACCTTATGAAAGTCGCGGATGATATGTACAACAAAGCAATAAACATAAGAGAATAGTGCTGAGTAAATAGTAAAAGATTTCCTCAAAGTTAAACTACATGGAGATAAAAAATGACATACACCAGTTTAGATTCAATGGGAAAAACAAATTTAATGATGGATTTGATATCACAGAGACAGCGTGCTCTGGGTTCAAACGTCGCTAACGTTGATACTCCGGGGTATGTCAGAAGAGATATTGATTTTTCCATGTATCTCGGTTCGATGAACAGTCCTCTGGAAACTAAACTCTCAACAGAATTAGGACCCTCAGGGGTTTTAGAGGATAGGCAGAAACAAGAAATTGATATTGCGCAGGAACTAACAGAAATGCAAAAAAACTCTATTCTTTACACAATGGCGACAAGAAGAATGTCAAATATAATAACTGAAATGAAAACCGTAATTAACGTCGGTAAATAATGTTTTTTGAGAAAGCGAGGTTCTAAAATGAGTATAATGGAAGCAATAAATATAGGTGCAAATGCTCTTCAGGCACATGGTTTACGTCTGGATATCCACGCAAAAAACATTGCTAACGTTGATACGCCGAACTATGTAAGACGTATACCGGTTCTTAATGCATCAGAGGACATTTCTTTTCACGGTTTAATGAACGTTATGAAAAATGATGTTTTCGGGGTTGGTACGCTTCCTTATTTACAGGGAGGGGTCGTTTTTAACGGATGTGTAGAAGATCCTACAGTAGGAGAAAGAATTTATTCTCCGGGGCATCCTGATGCGGATGCTAACGGTTATATTCGTTCTTCAAACGTAAATGCAATGGTCGATATGGCAGATGCTATCATGGCGCAAAGAGCTTATGAAGCAAACCTTGCACTCGTTAATATTTCAAAATCAATGGCATCAAGAGCTACGGAAATAGGACGTTCTTAATTATTTTTCTTCTTCATCCTCTTTTTCCGGCAATTCTGAATTTGCCGGTATTGATGTAAATGTTTGAAGAATTCCGTTGAATCTGAAGGTGATTTTTTCGGAGCCGTAGTCCGTTTTTGAGTATTCCACATCAGAAACACCATTGTAGTTTTTGAGTGTTTTGGCAAAATTTTCGGCATCATCACCGCCGATTACACATTTTGCCCAGTCTTTATTAATATCTCTCATTGTAGTATCTTCAATTACAGAAGTATTATTTCCGCATTTATACTGTATAGTGCAGCTTCCGTCAACATTAGCCTTGCCTGTAATTTCTGTAAAGCCTACAGTTTTTAGTTCCAGCATAATGTCTGCAAAAGTAATTGTGCCGGATTCATATTTTGCAATTATTTCATCAGCTTTGTCCTGCATAACATTACTGTAGAAATCTTCCAGTGATTGTGCACTTCCTGCATTTGTTTTGATTTCATAGTAGAAATTCCCGTCATTGCCGCTTACCAGAGTAAAGTGTTTGGCAATATCTAAAGAGTTAAAACCGGTTTCTATTATATCTTCCATAGAAAAAAGCTGACCGTTAAGAATACTGCCGATAGTATCAGGAGTATTATCGGTACGTGTTTTACCGTCCGCACTGATTTCTGTTTGTGAAACAACTCTGCCGGAACCGTTTTTGATTGTTTCTACATATGAACCGTCAGGATTGTATTCATATTCTTTGATATTTTCTATTTTGCCGGCTTCATTATATGATGTTAGTCTGACAATTTGATTATCGGCGTTGCGTTCTTCAACTTCAACAACGTTTCCTTTTTCGTCTTTCTTAGTAATTGTTGAACTTCCGTCTGCATGTTTTTCAGTTGTTACGGTTAATCCGTTTTCTTCCGTTGTCGTAATATTTTTTTCGGAATTATTTACCGGATTGGCATCACCGGTTTTTCCGTCTGTTGAACAATAGACGGCGCCGTCTTTAGCCTGGAAGGTTACTCCGATAACATTATTCCCTTCGGCGTCTTTTTGATATTGGAGTTCTACGCCCAATCCATTCAGTCTTGAACAAAGTTCCTCAAAAGACAGAACGCCGGCTTTGAATTTTAAATAAAATTCTTGAACTTTATCTATAGTACTTTCTTTAGGGGCAGAGTCCCCGGATGCAGCAGCGGGTGCTTCCGTCCCGGAAGTTTCAGCAGGCTTGTTCTTGTTATTTCTGCCGTCAATTCCTTTATTCCCTTGTAATCCTTGAAAACCTAAGCCATCTATATTCATAATTTCTCCTTATAGTATTATCTTTATATATCGGCATTTTTTATTAAAACTTTAGGATTTTATTTAGTTTTTTTACAAAAATTTACAAAAAGAAAGCTTTATAATATAATTGTTTAAAAATACGGAGTTTATATGTTTGAAGAGTTTAATGAAGTAGTATGTCTCGGAATGGGCGGGTCTTACTCAGAGATTGCAAAAGACAAGCTTTTTAAGGCTTATGATTTGTATTTATACCAGCGTTCGCTTAATTCTATAAAAGAATGTATTGATTATGTTGATGAAAATTGTAATGCAATTGCGGTTCTTCCGGTCGAGACAACTTATAAAGGGATTATCAGGGAGACTATAGATAACCTTATTCTTACAAAAAATCAAAATATACAAATTCTTGCAGAAACAATAGTTCCGGTAAATGATTGTATCTTATCAAAGACAACGGAATTTTACAGTTTGACGGGGCTTATAGCTAATCCTAATGCTCTTGCGAAGAGTAAAATTTTTGTTCGTGACGAAATGCCAAGACAGCTTAATATTGTTATTGCGGACAGTATGGATGATGCTGCAAGAAAGTTAAATGGATATAATCTGACGTATTCAATTATTGGTACACATAAGACGGCCGAAATTTATAATTTGAATATTTTAAGAGAACATATCGAAGATGATAAAAATAATAAACGCAGGTTTATTGTTATCGGAGATTCTTCTACGCAGCCGACAGGACATGACAAAACAAGTATTGTTCTTTTTCTCAATGACAGACAAGGAGCTTTGTTGGATATTGTTCAGGTTTTTGTTAAATATCATATTAATATAACTCAGATAAATTCCAAGATGATGAATAATAATGCCGAAGAGCAGGCTGTATTTATTGATTTTGACGGACATAAAGATGATGAAATAATCAGAAACCTGATTAATGATTTGGAACCGCAGGCTCAGAGTGTAAGAGTTATAGGGTCTTATGCAAAATTTTGATATTTTATCTCAATTGTAAAGTTGCCAATAATGAATGAATATGGTACTATTTTCTTATGATTAAAAGGGATTAAATGTTTCGGGATAGCTTTTTAGCAGGCTGAAGAGTGATTTATAATCTCTGCTTTTAATAATGCTTGGAGCGTGATACTTATAAAAACTGGATTTTAGCGGAAGAAGAGATAAATATATGTTTAATAAATTTTTTATATTAGTTTTATCGATGTTTTTGACTGTAAATTTTGCTTGTGCTGCGGATAATGAAGCTTTGATAAGTGAAATTGATATACAGACACATATTGATAATATCGGTTTTGAAATTTTGAATTCTAATAAAATAAATAAAAGAATAATTTTTACATATACTAAACCGAACAAGTTGTATAAAGGGCGGCCGGAAATTACAAAACGGCAGATTATAGTTTATGAAAAACAAATACAGTATACAGAATCTGATGATGAAATTGCGGCACTTTTAGCAATGAAGATTTCAGATGCGGTGAAGTCTTTTGAGGATACAGGTGTTATGGGGTATTTAGAGATAAAAATGGCTCCTAAAAAATATGAAAAATTCTCTGATAAAAGAGCTGTTGATTATATGGTCAGGGCCGGGTATAATCCTCTGGGTTTAATAACTTTTATTCACAAATCCTGTCCGCAGAAAAGAAATGATTGGATATCAACACATAATCTTACATCAAAGCGGCTTGCGGAAATTTATGAATATATTTTTGTAAAATACCCGTATTTTCTTGAGAATAATTCATATATAGAAAATCCGTATTATCAGAATTTTTTGTTAAGTTCTTTGGAAAATCGCAAAATATTGGAAAGAAAATTAAAGTATAAGACTGTTTACAAGGTTAAGTATGAATAAATTTTGGGTTACAATTTGGGTATTACTGTTAATATGTTTAAATGTCAGAGCGGGCGAAGATTTTCTGGTGGATGAATTTCTTGCGGGGAAAAATCATCCCAAGCCGGAAGTATATAACTATTATAATTTTGCCAGTACCGAATACATACCTATAAAATTAAAAGTTAGTAATGATATTTCTACACGTGACAAGAGAAAATTTCTTTATGGTGAAGAGGTAAATTTGCAGGTTAAATCGAATGTTTTTTATAAAAACAAATTGTTTTTGAAAAAAGGAACTCCTGTAACAGCGAAGATTGAGCAAATTATAGATAGCGGTATGAACGGTATACCGTATTATATTTATTTAAACGATTTTGCAATTTCAGGCTTAGATTCATCAAAAATTTTTGCTGATTATCATAAAGCCGGCTTAAATCTTGTTTATTGGGTGTATCCGGTCAAGTGGGCGCTGACTTTTCTGCCGCCGTCAGGAATTCTTACAAACATTATAAAGGGCGGACATGCTAAAATAACTTCAAACGATATAATAACGGTTTATTATTTTCCTGAATGGGAATAGAAGAGGTGCAAATTGAAAAAAGTTTTGGTATTTTTGCTTTTAATGTTTTTATGTTCGGGTGCTTCTTACGCACAAACGGCTATCAGATATAGCGAAAGTATTTTGCCTTACAAGGGCGGGGTTTTAATTCCCTGCTTCGGCTCAGATGATATAAAAGTAAGGGCTGATGAGAAGAATGGGTACATTTTATTTCATAAAAAAAATAAGCTAAAAATGTTTATACCGCCTGATGGTTATCTTAAAACTCCGACGGCGATGGCTGTATACGAAAATAAACTTTATATATGTAACGGTGACAGGCTGACGGCTTATAACCTCAAAGATTTGAGCGAAACTCCGCAGGATATATTTTTCAGGTCAGAGGATACAGCAGTAAATGACATGATTTTGTCTGATGATGAATTGTATATTACAGTAACAAATACAAACAGGATTTACAAAATAGATTTGAAGGCTGAAATTCTTGAACCTGAATTGTGGCTTGAAGTTCCTTCTCCTAACGGAATTGTTGCGGATAAAAATACAATTTATGTTGCATCAATTCCGGTGGATTATAAATCCGTCACTGAAGATAATGTTATTTATGTCATAAAAAATAAAAATAAACCGAAATTAAAAAGATTTAATGATACTCCGGGGTTGTACGACGGACTTGGAATTTCTAAAGACGGCAAAGCTTTGTATGTTTCCGACTGGCAGTCAGCTTCTGTTAAGGCTATTAATTTAAAGACAAAAGAAGAAAAAACGATTTATCACGAAAAAAATATAGGTCCGGCTGATATTACAACAGTCGGAAACCTATTGTTAATTCCTGATATGCTAAACCATAGAATTATTATTTATGATTTGAAGCATGATTCAATTAAGATTATAGAAAGCTTTTAGAGTTTGCTATTCTTTAAAATCCACTGCATTAACAGTTCCGAGTTTGTGAATATCTTCATCGGTTCTGTTGCCGTAAATAGTGATGTTGTTTAGTTCTGTTTCTATATTGTTAAATTCTTCATCAGTCAATACAACATCAGCTGCGCCGAGGTTTTCTATGACTCTTTCATCCTTTCTCATACCAGGAATCGGTACTACGTGCGGATATTTATGGAGCATCCACGCAAGAGATAATTGTGCAGGAGTTACGCCTTTTTTATCCGCAACAGAGTGTAATAAATCTAAAAGCGGCTGATTCTTCTCAACGTTTTCAGGATTAAATCTTGTGATAACTCTTCTGACATCATCACCTTTGTATTGCGTGTCTTTAGTGTATTTTCCGCTTAAAAATCCGCTTGCCATCGGTGAAAATGCAACGAATCCAATATTTAACTCCTGACAGGTAGGAATAACATCACGTTCAAACATTCGCTCCATCATTGAGTATTCGCTCTGAATTGCTGTTAATGGTGTTACGGCGTGGGCTTTTCTGATTTGTTCGGCAGTTGACTGAGACTGCCCCCAGGCACGAATTTTACCTTCTTTAATAAATTCATCCATCCATTGAGCCACTTCTTCTACGTTGGAATCTAACGGCACTCTGTGTTCGTAATAAATATCAATGTAGTCTGTTTGCAGCCTTTTTAAAGAATCGTTTAAAGCATTTGTAACACCTTTTTTGCTTAGCTTGCCTTCAGGAATCTCCTGTCCCGGCTGGAAAACGGGAACAAATTTTGTAGTTAAAATTACTTTATCTCTGAAAGGTTTAACGGCTTTGCCGACTAATTCTTCGTTAACATAAGGTCCGTAAGCTTCTGCTGTGTCAAATAA
>CALUVJ010000080.1 GCA_944324195.1 Candidatus Gastranaerophilales bacterium | reverse complement strand
AAAACCTGACCTACAATTCTATTCACTACTCACTATTCACTAGTCACTAGTCCAATACATTTACCCCCATTTACCCCTCACTAATTATCACCCACCCCGGCCCTCCCTCATTTAGGGAGGGGGAGCTGCAAGCTTGGCACAGTCCTTCCCTTTTGAGGGAAGGTTAGGATGGGTGCTGATAAGAACTTTCCGACGCCCCGAATAATCCAAGACAGGGGCTGGGGAGAGGGGTTGTCATGCTGAACTTGTTTCAGCATCTTACCGGCTTGGTGCTCTACTTGATTTTTGGTAAGATCCCGAACCAAGTTCGGGATGACTGTTTTAAATCACCCTTCACTCTTCACGCTTACCATCTATTTACCCCTCACCCCTACCCCCTCGCCCACTAGGGGCGAGGGGGTAGGACGGACCAACTCAATCCATTTACCCTCTTAGTCACTCAGTCACTTAATCACTTAGTCACTAATAAAATCCATTTACCCCCGTTAACCTCTACTCACTACTCACTATTCACTAATAAAATACACTAACACGGAAGATTAAACTTTATTTTTTAATATATTTTGTTTTATAATATCAACATGTATGATTTAGCAAAAATACTTCCGCATAAACCGCCGATGATACTTCTGGATGATATTTCCGAGGTTGATGTTAAAAACGGCAGGCTTAGTTCAATTTTTAGAGTTTATCCTGAGAAAGTCTTTTTTGAAAAAAACAGAGGGATAAATTCTCTGACGGGTATTGAATTTATGGCGCAGACAATTGGCGCTTATGCGTATTTTAAGAACAACTGTTCCGAGCCGAAACCGGGGCTGCTCCTCGGAACAAGGCTTTACAATAACAAAATTCCTTATTTTAAAGAAGGTGAAGAGTACAAAGTCTCCGTGCACGAAATCTTTACGGATAACCAAATTGCCGTTTTTGACTGTTTAATATATGATAAAAGCGGAGATGAAATTGCAAGTGCTACGGTTAATACTTATCAGGGAGACAATATAGAGGAGTTACTCGAAAGTGGTGAATAAATGGGTTTTAGTGACAGGTGCAAGCAGAGGAATCGGAAGAGGTACAGCTTTGTATCTTGCAAATAGCGGATATAATATTGTTTTGCACTGTTCAAAAAATCCAAAAAGGCTTTCGGAGCTTCAGGCAGAAATAGAAAAAAAGGGCGTTGATACTCGCGCTCTTGCTTTTGATATAAAAGACAGAAAAGAAACAGAAAAAATTCTTCTTGATGATATTGAAAAAAACGGGATGTATTACGGTATTGTCTTAAATGCCGGAATTGCAAAGGACAATCCTTTCCCTGCTATGGAAGAAAATGAATGGGATGATGTTCTGCGGACGAATCTTGACGGATTTTATAATGTTTTAAAACCTCTTATTATGCCTATGATTCAACAGAGAAAAGGAAGAATTATTGTAATGTCCTCGATTTCGGGCCAGTGCGGAAACAGAGGGCAGGTGAATTACAGTGCTTCAAAAGCAGGGCTTATCGGGGCGGCAAAGGCCTTAAGTCAGGAGGTTGCAAAGCGTAAAATTACCGTAAACTGCATTGCTCCGGGAATGATTGATACAGATATGACGGAAGATTTGCCGGAAGAAGCAATTAAACAAATACCGATGAAAAGAATGGGAACGGTAAAAGAAGTTGCAAGCCTTGTAAATTATCTTATGAGCGATGATGCGGGATATATTACCGGTCAGGTAATCGCAGTAAACGGAGGGCTTTATTTATGAGAAGAGTTGTTATAACAGGTATGGGAATAACTTCGGCTCTCGGCTCGACTGTTGAGAGCGCGTTTGAAAGATTAAAAACGTACAAAAACTGCGTTCGTCACTGGGATAAACTTGATGAGTACGAAAAGTTAAATTCAAAACTCGGATCTTTTGTCGAGGGTTTTGTAATTCCTGAACATTTTACAAGAAAAGTCCGACGCACAATGGGCAATGTGGCTCTGATGGCAGTTGTGACGGCGGAAGAAGCTTTGAAAGATGCGGGGCTTTTAGGGGATGAAATTATTACAAGCGGAAGGTGCGGCGTAAGTTACGGCTCTTCTACGGGTTCTCTGGATGCGATTCTGGATTTTTACTCAATGTGTATTGATAAAGAAGTTAAACTCCTGAATTCAGGCTCTTATATTAAAATGATGCCTCAAACGACTTCCGTTAATATTTCTCTGTATTTCAAAACCCACGGAAGATTGATTCCGGCATCAACCGCTTGCACCTCAGGTTCAATGAGTATAGGATACGCTTATGAAGCGATAAAAGACGGATATCAGGATGTAATGATAGCAGGCGGAGCGGAAGAAATTCATCCGACGCAGGTCGGAGTTTTTGATACTTTGTACGCGACCAGCAGTAAAAACAGTACACCGGAATTAACCCCTTCTCCTTTTGACCGCGGGCGTGACGGGCTTGTAATCGGAGAGGGTGCGGGAACTTTGATTCTGGAAGAATATGAACACGCAAAAGCAAGAGGTGCAAAAATTTACGCCGAGATTGCGGGATTTGCGACAAATACCGACGGAACTCATATTACAAACCCGAATAAAGATATGATGGCAGAGGTTATGAGACTTGCGCTTAAGGACGCAAAGCTCCCGCCGGAAGAAATCGGATATGTTAATGCTCACGGAACGGCAACGGTTAACGGCGATATTGCGGAAACACAAGGAACAGAATCCGTTTTCAAAAGAGAAGTTCCGATAAGTTCAATCAAGAGTTATACCGGACACACCTTAGGCGCCTGCGGCGCCATCGAGACCATTCTGTCAGTTGAGATGATGAATAACAAATGGTTCTCTCCGACTCTTAATCTCAAAAATATTGATGAAAACTGCGGCAAGCTGGATTATATCAAAGATGAAGGCCGAATCATTGATACGGAATATATTATGACAAATAATTTTGCCTTCGGCGGGATTAACACTTCAATTATCTTGAAAAGATGTTAAAATAAAATTAATGAAGAAGATTTTTTTATCATTAATTGTTTTATTAATAATTACCCTGTGTTCTTTTGCTGCCGAACGCCCGCGCTGGGTTGGTCTGCCTATTTATGTTTATATTCCGGAATACGGAAATATGAGTAAGATGATGAAAGAAGCTTTTCTGTCTTGGGAGGAGGAATCCCGCTCGCTCGTACGGTTTAAGTTTGTAGACAGCCCGTCTAATGCTAATGTTGAAGTTGAATTTGTTGACTTTGTTGCCAATTGCAATGATGTTAGGGCAGTGGGTTGCACAGAAATGGTTACGCGTGCGGGACAATATTATAAATCTTACGTTACAATCGGGACAAAAGAGTATATAAGAAAATATGAGGGCGGAAAGTATATTCGTAAAATGGTTACAAGGTCCAGAGAGCATATTTACGGAGTTATGCTGCATGAAGCCGGGCACGCAATAGGTCTGGGGCATTCTACAAATACAAAAAGTATTATGTATCCGCAGGATTTGGATTCAATGCAATATCTTACGGATGACGATTTAGAGCTTTTGTATAAAAAGTACCACTAGCTCTTATTCAATTCGTACAAAAATCTTAAACCTTCAAGAGTTAAATACGGATTTATAAAGTCAAACTGCCTGTTCATATATTTAGAAATCAAAGAAGAATATCCGCCTGTTGCAATAATTACGGCCTTGCTTCCAAGCTCGCTTTCACACTGGGAAAGTAATCCCTCTATAGCACAGGCAGAACCTCTGATAACACCTGACAAAATAGCATCCGCCGTATTATCTCCTATAGGTTTATCTACAGTATTTGCTTCTATTTTCGGCAGTTTGGAAGTACAGTTGTTTAATGCGCGAAATTGAAGGTTCAAGCCAGGCATGATAACTCCGCCTAAAAAATTTCCGTTTTTGTCCAGAATATCAAAAGTGGTAGCGGTTCCCAAATCTACAATGATAGCCGGTTTAGAATACAAAACGTATGCACCGCAGGCATTTGCAATCCTATCAGCTCCGGCTTCCTTGGGATACCTTAATTTTAACTGTATTCCGAGATTTAATTTATTAGTCACAAAAATTGAATTTATATGGAAAACATTATCAATAGCATTTTTGACAACTTTGTTTAACTCATTAACAACAGAAGCTATAATGCAAGCGTTAATACTGTATTTTTTAAATAAAGTATGAAACAGAATTTCATACTCTTCCTGCGGCAACTCTTTATCAGAAGGTAATCTGAACGTTTCAAGAATAATCTCATTATCAAACACACCCAAAGTGATGTTAGTATTCCCTATATCAACTGCCAAAAGCATTATATACCCTCGTAATTTTTCAAAGTTGATTCAATTATTTTGGCCATATCCTCACGATAAGATTTCGGACTGGTGATTTCGCATTTGTCGTCATATCTCAAAAGTCTTGCAAGCAGAATGTCTTTATTTTCACCGTGATTTGAAACAATAATACTTTTACCGTCGTATTTTTTCATAAGATGTTCATTTTCACGTAAATTATACCTTTGTGCAAGAGCGCCTTTCAGTTCAAAGATAACTACCTGGCCGCTGTAGTTCTGAATGTATTTTTCACTGAGAACTTCCAGACCTGAAACTCTTGAAGCATCAATCATTTTATCTTTGTTTTTATTGATGACATGAAAATACGTTTTTCCTTTGTTTTCTACCATGCCTGCCGGTATACAATCTAACGATAGGCCGTTTTTAAACATTAAACGTACTTTGCGTTTTTCACTTACCGCAAGTTCAAAAAGCTCGGCGGAAATCTGGTATGTTTCCTTCTCTACACGTGCAATTTTTTTATTAGAAAATCTGTTAAGTTTTTCAATAAAACTATCAAAAATCTTATTGTATTTTGAAGCCATTTCCTGCCTTATTACATTTTGCAGTATTTCTAATAAATTTATCTCACTTCCCGTGAGTTCTAAACCAAAGGGCATGCTGGTTACAAAATATCTGTTATGGATTTTTGGTATATTAATCTGACAATATCTGCAGGTATTAATATATTTGCTGACAACACTGTTATTAAATACAGGTATTTTTTCATGACTGTTTAATATGCTGACAAGCTCCTGCATTGTATAATTTCCTTGCAATAACACTTGCAAAGTTTTTAGAACCTGCATTGAGGATTGATTTTTCTTTGTAGAAGCACTACCCATTATAGACATCCCTCATATTTTTCAATTTCTGTATGATTAATTGTTTAAAATCTTCCGGTTCAATAACTGTACAGTTAGAACCAAATGACAGGATTCTTTGAGCCGCAAAAAATTCGTTGTAATATTTACCCTCTATAATAGTGCCGTTTTCGTTTGTTTCAATGATTTGCTCATTTTCGCCTATATCAACAATATCCGGATTTTTAAGAACAAATCTTACATTTGTGGTTTCCGTTTCTATATTACCGGCTCCTGCAAATCGTGCAATAATTGATTTAATTCTTTTCAAATTTAAAACTACAGATTGTTTTTTCCCGAAATCAAAACCGTAGAGGTAAATATTATCATTCTGTACGACTACTTTTTGCGCGGCAATGTTTTTTTCAGAAGCTTCTTTTGCGGAAGGATTTTTGTACATTAACGTTAATATTCGATTACGGGTACAATCTTCTATAAGTTCTTTTATAAAATCTATATTATGATTTTTAAGAATAGAAATGCCGTATAACATTTCTCTTACTTCATCATTATCTACATATTCCGCCAGTTTTTTGAAAAGCGCATCATACCTTAATATAAGCTCAATGCCGGAACGATTTTTAATTCTTTTATACGCTTTTTGCAAAATTACAATTTCTTCTTTGTTTAATTTTAATGCAAAAGGGTGTTTCAAAAGTTTATATTTGTAATTTGTCTTGGCTCCGGCACGTGTAATTTCACAACCGATTGATTTTAGAGTATTTAAGTCTATTCTAAGAATATCATCCGAATGTTCCGGCTCCATTATTTTCAGTTTAATAAAATATTCTCTTATATCTTCAAGAGAACGAGGAGCTTCAATCAAAAGCGTCATAAGAACAATTGCTCTTACTCCCGTTAATGATACCTGACTTAAATCTGTATTCTCTGCAGTCTTTAACAAAATTATTCCTCTATATTTATTATTTACACAAATTGTTCAAATATTCAATCATATTATTACAATATTGCTTATCAACGGCACTGAAAAGCATAATATCACCCTGCAAATTCTTTTTTGCATGAGCAAGTATACTTTGATGCTTGTATTTTGGTATATAATCTATTTTTGTTATTACGGTAAAAATCGGCAAGTTATAAGTTTCCACCCATTCGCGCATTTGATAGTCATTTTTTTGAATATCGTGTCTTGCATCAATAAATTGTATTAGGGATTTAATTTGTTTTCTGTTCAGCAAATATTCTTCCAAATATTTTTGCCATCTTGCCTGAGCTTCTTTTGAAACTTTAGCGTAACCGTATCCGGGAAGGTCGGCTATCATGAATGCGTCAGAAAAGTTAAAAAAGTTTATTAATCTAGTTTTCCCCGGTGTATTAGATGTTTTTGCAAGTTTTTTATTGTTTGCAAGAGCGTTTATAAAAGATGATTTGCCTACATTGGAACGTCCGAGAAGAGGAAATTCCGGCAGTTGAAAGTCAGGACATTGAGAAAGTTTTTCGGCACTTATAATAAATTTTATATTATGCTGATTCATTTTCTTTATCCTTTGCTTTCTGCTGCGCTCTATGGTTTACCAGAGAAAGTAATTTGTAGACTTTTTCATTATTTACAACGGTAATTTGCGCTTTGTCTTTTAAAAGTGTAACATCAACAGACGGTTTGTGTTCAAAAATATTATTTGTTTGAAGGCTTACAATTTGTATAAAATTATCCCTTAATATACTAAGGGGTTCTTTCAAAAATATCTCAAAAGTCTTAAAAATATTCATACTTACCGCTTCAAACTTTAGTACAAATATTGTATAATACTTGCAGGTAAATGTAAACATGGATAAAAATGAAAAAGAATATATAGAAGCTTTTAAAACTTATTTGAGTGTGGAAAAAAACTTTTCTTCGCATACTCTTAAGGCATATGAGTCAGATGTAATAAGTTTTATTATTTGGTTAAACGGCATTAGCTGTATTAATGTTGATTTTAATAAGCTGCGCGAATACTTGCATTTTATTCAGAGATTTGATTATAAAAAAACAACTATAGCAAGAAAAGTTGCTTCTATAAGAACATTTTATAAATTTTTATTCAGAGAAAGGTACATGGATTCAGACCCTGCGATTTCACTTTCGGCACCGAAAAGACCAAAATCTTTGCCGAAATTTTTAACTCCTGATGAGGTGGAGAAAATTTTAAATAATGTTAAAATAGATACTCCTGCCGGATTTAGAAACAGAGTCATTTTAGAACTTTTGTGGGCAACGGGAATGAGAATTTCCGAATTGAGCAATCTCAATTTTGGAGACTTAAACATAGAAGAAAATGAGATAAGAGTTTTTGGTAAGGGGGCCAAAGAGCGAATTGTATTGATATCCGACAGGGCCAAGAAATATCTTATTCAATATATTGATTATGCAAGAAAGCTGCTTGCTCCGGGATATGATATCGGCGATGTTACTGACAGTTCACCGCTTTTTATAAATAATACGGGATACCGGCTGCAAAATAAGACCATAAGAAAAGTCATTAATGAAACCGTAGACAAAATAGAACTTCCGAAAAAAGTTACACCGCACGTATTCAGACACAGTTTTGCGACAAGACTTATTGAAAACGGCGCCGATTTAAGGGTTGTACAAGAACTTCTCGGACATGCCGGTATTTCTAATACACAGATTTATACTCATATTTCTATGAAACATATGAAAGATGTTTATGAAGCTGCCCACCCGCATGGTAAAAGCAGCGGTACATAATACATTTACCATCGCAATGACATTTTTAGCTTTTTCTGTCACTGCGAGAAAATCTTTGATTTTCGCGGCAGTCCATTTTTATTCAGTTGTCAAGTTCGCACTGGATTGCTTCGTCGCATTCGCTCCTCGCAATGACATTTTTAGCTTTGACTTGTCGGGTGACATTGGTAGTCAT
>CALUVJ010000079.1 GCA_944324195.1 Candidatus Gastranaerophilales bacterium | reverse complement strand
AGCCGATGTGGCTCAGGTGGTAGAGCAATTGATTCGTAATCAATAGGTCGGGAGTTCGAGTCTCCCCATCGGCAGTTTTGAAAATTAAATTACGGATAAAAGGAGACGAGAACTCCTAATGCGCAGCATTTAAGAGTTCGAGCGCGAGCGAGCTGAGGGCGAAACGGCGCTGCGCCGGCAGCGGCGTGCAGACCCGTTAAACGCGAGCGAGCAAGACAGTCTCCCCATCGGCAGTTACTTTTTCTTTACTAAAAAGAAAAAGTAACCAAAAAGAAAAGAACCACTTTTTCATTAGTATTAAAACTACAAGTTTACTGTAAACAGTTTTAAAAAATGTAGGTCGGGTTTACTAACCCGACAATAACTTTAATCGGGAGGGTGTATGAAGGTTTTGTTAGTTAACGGAAGTTCTCACAAAAACGGCTGCACATTTACTGCTTTAAATGAAGCCGCAAAAACCTTGAATGAAGAAGGTATTGAAACAGAAATTTTTCAGTTAGGTAACTGCGAAATCCGTGACTGTTGCGGCTGCGGCGCTTGCAGAAACGGACTCGGAAAATGTGTTTTTGAGGACGGATTGGTTAACGAATTTATTGAAAAGGCTAAATCTTCAGACGGATTTATTTTCGGGACACCTGTTTATTTTGCGCATCCGTCAGGAAGGATTCTTTCGTTCCTTGACAGGGCTTTTTATGCCGGCGGTTACGCATTCGCTTATAAACCGGGTGCTGCTGTAGCTTCTGCAAGACGCTCCGGTACAACTGCAAGTTTTGACGTTTTAAATAAGTATTTTACAATATGCAACATGCCGGTAGTTTCTTCTTTTTATTGGAATAACATTCACGGAAAAGCTGCAGAAGAGGCAAAACAGGATTTGGAAGGTTTGCAGACAATGAGAACTTTAGGCAGAAATATGGCGTGGATGCTTAAGTGTATAGAATTGGGAAAACAAAATGGTATAAATGTACCGAAACAGACAGAAGAGCGAATTTATACTAATTTTATCAGAAGAGGTGAAGCGTGAGAGAAGAATTATTATCAATTTTAGAAAAAAACAGCCGCATTGACTTGAAAGAACTTGCAGTTCTTCTCGGGGCGGAAGAAATTGATGTTGCAAATGAGATTAAAAAACTTGAAGAAGAAGGAATAATTTGCGGGTATCACACGCTTATAAACTGGGATAAAACTTCTATCGATAAAGTTTCGGCACTGATTGAAGTTAAAGTTACCCCGCAGAGAGGGCAAGGGTTTGATAAAATTGCGGAGCGTATTTATAATTATCCTGAAGTAAGAGCGGTTTATTTAATTTCAGGCGGATACGACCTTCTTGTTACACTGGAAGAAAAAACTTTGCGAGAGATTGCGAATTTTGTGTCAGACAAACTTTCCACACTGGATAGTGTTTTGAGTACTGCAACTCATTTTGTACTCAAAAAATACAAAGACCACGGAACTGTATTTGATAAAAAGCATGAAGATGAAAGGGAGATTATTACACCATGACAAAACCTCTTTCAGACGCGGTTCAAAGCTTAAAACCATCTGGAATCCGCAAGTTTTTTGACATTGTAAGCGAGATGAAAGACGCTATTTCTCTCGGAGTCGGAGAACCTGATTTTGATACACCTTGGCATATACGTGATGAAGGTATTTTCGCCCTTGAAAAAGGCAAAACTTTTTATACTTCTAACTCCGGATTAAAAGAATTAAGGGAAGAAATCTGTAATTATTTAAAGCGCAAGCAGAATATTACTTATGATCCGCTAAGTGAAGTTATAGTAACCGTTGGCGGCTCGGAAGCTATTGATATAGGGCTTAGAGCATTAATTAATCCGGGAGATGAAGTCATTATCCCTCAGCCCTCTTATGTATCTTATGAGCCTTGCGCAATTCTGGCCGGCGCAAAACCGGTAATAATTAATTTAAAAGCAGAAAATGAATTTCGGCTTACGGCGGAAGAGCTTAGAAATGCAATTACTGATAAAACAAAGGTTTTGATTCTTCCATACCCTAACAATCCGACCGGTGCGATTATGGAGCGTAAAGACTTGGAAGAAATTGCAGAAATTATTATTGAAAATGATATTTATGTAATGTCAGATGAAATTTATGCAGAATTAACATATAAAGGGGACCACGTTTCAATTGCATCTTTGGAGGGAATGAAAGAGCGTACAATTTTGATTAACGGCTTTTCAAAGGCATATGCAATGACAGGCTGGCGATTGGGGTACGCTTGTGCTCCTAAAGAAATTATAAAACAGATGACAAAGATTCATCAGTTTGCAATAATGTGCGCTCCGACAACAAGCCAGTATGCGGCGGTTGAAGCTTTAAGAAACGGGGATGAAGATATAAAGATGATGCGTCAGGCATACAATCAGCGCCGAAGATTTCTTCTGAATGCTTTTAAGGAAATGAATTTAGAATGCTTTGAACCCTATGGTGCTTTTTACGTTTTTCCCTGTATAAAAGAATTTGGTATGACAAGCGAAGAATTTGCGACCAGATTTCTCGAGGAAGAAAAAGTTGCGGCCATCCCCGGAAATGCTTTTGGTGACAGTGGAGAAGGGTATTTAAGAATCTCATATGCGTATTCTCTTGATAATCTGAAAACAGCAATGGAAAGATTAAAATATTTTGTAGAAAAACTTAGAAACGCTGGTTGTTAACTTAATAATTAACATATTTACTCATTTATGCTATCATAATAATGAAAAGAAACCCAGAGTTAACTATGTCAAGATTATCCGAAAGAATTGAGAATTTTAACAAAGCATATGTACTTTATGAACAAGCACATGCTGCATATTTTGCGGAGCCGCAGAATCAACTGATACAACTGGCTATGATTCAAGGTTTTGAAATAGTTTTTGAACTTGGCTGGAAATGTTTAAAAGATTATTTAGCTTCTAAAAATATTGAAGAGTTTACACCAAGAGATGTTATAAAGGCTGCTTTTAAATCTAATATACTGCCGACGGCTCAAATTTGGATTGATATGGCAAAAGATAGAAATGCCAGCTCACATGAATATAATGAAAAAAAAGTAGCAATGATTATAGAAAAAATAGGCTCTATTTATTTTGAAGAGCTTACAAGATTTCATTCCTGGTTAGGAGAGATTAATGAATAACGAATTTGGACTGCCGGAACGAACAATGAATGAACTTTTGGATTATTTTAAGTCCAAACCTGAAATTGAAAAAGTTGTTATTTACGGCTCACGTGCTAAAGGTACATATAAAACCGGTTCGGATATAGATTTTGCTATCTGGTCTGACAAAGAGACTTTATCCGGTATAGCTTTAGATCTTGATGAGCTGCCGACTCCTTATATGTTTGATGTTACAAACTACAAAACTCTTACACATGAAGGAATGAAAAATAGTATTGACAAAGACGGGAAAATATTTTATTTAAGAAAAAATTTGTCTTAAATAAAATATTATGCAACACTTTGTAATAATTACTAGCAAATTTTATTTTTTTCGGTTTTAATACAAAAAAACTGAAAGGATAAGGAATGGGCTATTTATCAAGTTATTTTGATAGTGTTTCACCGGTAGAATATAAAACATTGGAACCTAAAAATAAAACTTGGCGTTGTTTAACAAAACGCGGGGAAAATGTTTCTCTAAATGAAATTGACAAAAATGGCAAACCGAAAATTAGAGTAATAGAAAAAGAATATTATGATATTCACAATCAGGATTGGTCATATCCGGAAAAAAGGTGGCCGCATAAACGAATTTTAAGAGTGTACAAGCCGTCAGAAAATTATCAGCCAATAAAAGGGTATAAAGACGGTAAACCGGGTAATGGCTTTGTAGATATTGTAACTTTGAGTAATAAACCGCATAAAAAGCCTGATAGCAGGGTTGTTACAGTGGAGACAATAAGACCTGATTATTCAATTTCTCATTTTAAGCTACATCTGAAAAAACGCGGCAGTAAAATATTAGAAAATAATAATTCCGCAGATGACTTGATATATCTTATAAAAAATGATTTTCCGGCAACAATAAAAAAGTATGCCGGCGAATGCTTAAAACTTTTGAAACGCATGAAATAGACGGTTATTTTACAAGAACTGCAAGTCTGTCAATGATTGCTTGTGTAAATTCACTGCAAGATGCGATACCGCCTAAATCAGCAGTTTTGATACCGGCATTTAAAGTCTCAAAGAGTGCAAGTTTTATCCTGCCAGCGGCTTCGGTTTCGCCTATATAATTTAACATTTCTATTGCAGACATAAGCATAGCTGTAGGGTTTGCCTTATTCTGTCCGGCAATATCAGGAGCAGAACCGTGAACAGGCTCAAAAACCGCAAAATCTTTCCCGATGTTAGCGCCTTGAGCAATTCCCAGCCCGCCGACGAGCCCTGCACAAAGGTCAGAGACTATGTCGCCGTACAAATTCGGAAGCAGTAGAACATCAAATTGATTAGGATTTTGAACAAGCTGCATGCAGCAGTTATCAACAAGAATTTCCCGGAATCTTATATCAGGATATTTTGCAGCAATATTTCTTGCACATTCCAAGAACAGTCCGTCAGAAAGCTTGCAGATATTGGCTTTTGTTACAACACAAACTTCTTTTCTGTTGTTTTTAACGGCATAGTCAAAAGCAAATTCCGCAATACGCTCAGAAGCTTTTCTTGTGATAATTTTTATACTTTCTGCCGTATTTTCGTCAACCTGACGTTCTATTCCGGCGTATAAATCCTCAGTATTTTCTCTTACAACAACAATATCAACCTTATCATACCTTGTTTTTACATTGGGTAAGTTGTAACACGGTCTCAGATTCGCATATAAGTCAAGTTCCTTTCTTAATTGAACATTAACAGATCTGAAACCTTTGCCAATTGGTGTTGTAACAGGTGATTTAAGGGCAATTTTATTTTTTTTAACTGAATCAAGAACTCTTTTCGGTAGCGGAGTTCCTTCTTCTGCAATTACGTCAGCGCCTGCTATCTGTATATCCCAGTCTATTGCAACGCCGGCAGCATTTATTATTTTAATTACCGCATCTGTAATTTCCGGTCCGATTCCGTCTCCTTTTATTAAAGTTATTGACTTCATTTTCGCTCCTTTTTATTATTAAAGCAATTCTACATATTAAAGTTAATGTCGGATTAGTAAATCTGACCTACTTTTTATATTGTGTGGATTTGTTAATATAACGTCAATCTATAATTTATTTAATTAACAAATTTTGTTTTTTCAATGTAGGTTGGGTTTACTAACCCAACATTAACTTTTTCTGCTAAACTAACTGACAGTTGCGGCTTGTTTGGCTTCAAGATATGCTTGTATTCCCTGTGTCAGCTGGTCAGGGCAACTTGTCGGCCTGCTTCCGCAAGGGAGACCGCTGAGTTTCGGAATAATATCGTGAATATTCATTCCGCGGATTAGAATCCCGATTCCTTTAAGGTTTCCGTTACAGCCGCCTACGAATTCAACATCTTCTATAATATCGTCTTTAATTCTCATCTGCATAAGTTTGCAGCAGACGCCTTTTGGCTGAAATCGAACAAAATCGACTCCGTTAACTTCTTTTATTTCTATATTCTCACTCATTTTCATATCCTCCGCTACATTGGTCTTGTAGTCGGGCTTTAGCCCTATATCATTTACCCCTATTATATCATTTTGTTTTATCATAATCAAATTTTCTCCTGTTTATTGTAATATAAGATTATGGCAAGTATAACAAAAATCGGTTTCTGGGGGTATCCCGACCCTGATATAGTAAAAAAAGTTAAGAAGGATTATCCTTCCGCTGAATGGATTGATCTGGATATAGATTTTTATTATCCAAAGACAAATATTTTGCCTGAATCTTATTGCAAGATTATAAGGAATATTATTGATAATACTGTTTATCTAAAACCTGATTTAATAGTAGCACCTATCGGGAAAGATAAATGCGACAGCGGCTGGTTTGCATCAAGAATCCTTGCTGATATGGGCTATAATGTAATTCAGACGATTTACGAAAAACCGGAGTCTAAAAGAGAGATTGTAATATGTGACAGTAATATGCCTTTATATGATAAAATTACAACAATTACTGCTGGAATTATTAACCCCAAAATAATTGAGGATGCTGCAAAAAGTATCAGAACGGCTAATGGATTGCTTCGCTTCGCTCGCAATGACGTCGGATTAGAATCTGATGTCTCTTATTCTGACACATTAATTCCTAATTCAGGTTTAAACACAAATGGCAGTTCAACTTCCAAGCCAAATATATTTACCCCTGGGTTCTGGGGCGTGCCGCCGAATGATTTGGAAATTTTAAGATTGTTTCCTGATACTACTCATGTTTACGGCTGGACAAGGTGCGTAGAAGCAGGAACTCCTGCTGATTTAGAGTTGGAAATGTATGTAGATGAAAATGTTCCTACTGTTTTTTATGCGCAGGCTTTTTGCGCAAAGGCTCAGCTTGCAAAATATTTGGCAGATAAATACAACGGGCTTTATATTGATATCGACGATTATGCTTCAAATTCAATCAAGGCAAAAGTTGAAGCGTTCTTGAGATTAAGTTAGAACGGAAAACAGCGTCACTTTTGAAAAACACTTCCGGCGTTTCTTTCCTGGAGGGATGGTTAGGATGGGTGCCGGTTTAGAAACACGCTTTACTTAGCTTACACATACACAGGCTATTCCTATATAAAAATGTTAAACCTTTTTCCGTTTAACTACCGCATCTATTAAACCCTTAAACAGCGGGTGCGGTCTTTCCGGACGCGACTTAAACTCCGGATGGAACTGGCATGCTACAAACCAGTCAAGTTCAGGAATTTCTACTATTTCAGAGAGCATTCCGTCCGGAGACATTCCCGAGAATACCAGTCCGGCTTTCTTTAAAGGTTCAATATAGTCGGTGTTAACTTCATATCTGTGTCTGTGGCGTTCAGAAATCTTATTTGCGCCATAAACTTCATGTGCTTTTGTACCTTTTTTTAGGTGGCACTCATAAGCTCCGAGTCTCATTGTGCCGCCGTAACCTTTGACGTTCTTTTGTTCTACCATCAAATCAATAACCGGAACCGCAGCATTTTCGTCAAATTCAGTTGAGTTTGCTCCTTTTAACCCTGCAGCATTTCTTGCGTATTCAATTACGGCACATTGCATACCAAGACAAATTCCTAAAAACGGAATGTTGTTTTCTCTTGCATGCTTGATTACGTTGAGTTTTCCCTCAATTCCTCTGATTCCGAAACCGCCCGGAACAATTACCCCGTCCACGCCGTCCATTAGCTCTTTGCATTTTGAACCGTCTATACATTCTTCCGAATTTATCCATTTGATTTCGGTTTTAACATTATCTGCATATCCGGCATGTTTAATTGATTCTACTACAGAAATGTAAGCATCGGAAAGTTTTGTATATTTTCCTGCAATTGCAATCCTGATTGTGCCCGTAGGATGGTTAATTCGCTCAACAAGTTCTCTCCATTTGGTTAGGTCTGCTTTTCTGTCCTGAACCTGCAAAAGTTTTAGTACAACATCAGCAAACTTTTGATCTTCAAGAGCAAGCGGAACCTCGTAAATGCTCTTCATATCCCGGCATTCAATAACGGCTTCTTTAGAAACAGAACAGAACAGAGCCAGCTTGTCTTTTTCGGTTTTCGGAATCGGCTTCGAAGTCCTGCAAACAAGAATTTCCGGCTGCAGACCGTAGCTTCTTAACACCTGAACACTGTGCTGCGACGGTTTTGTCTTTAATTCGCCCGAAGTCGGCAAATAAGGCAACAGTGTGCAGTGAATGTTAATCGCGTTTCCGATACCGGCTTCTGTTTTGAACTGTCTTATTGATTCAATAAACGGCAAACTCTCAATGTCACCGATTGTACCGCCGATTTCAATAATTTGAAAATCCGGTTTAAAGAACTTTTGCGCCTTTATAATTCTTGATTTAATCTCGTTTGTTATGTGCGGAATAACCTGAACTGTTGCGCCGAGATAATCCCCCCTGCGCTCTTTTTTTATAACAGTTTGGTAAACGCTTCCGGACGTTACATTGCTTATTTGAGAAAAGTTTGTGTCAATAAATCTTTCGTAATGCCCCAAATCCAAATCTGTTTCGGCGCCGTCATCGGTTACGAAAACTTCTCCGTGCTGAAAAGGACTCATTGTGCCGGGATCAACATTAATATAAGGGTCGAATTTTTGTATGGCAACGGAAAACCCTCTGGCTCTCAACAACTTACCCAGAGAAGCGCCTATAATCCCTTTTCCTAAAGAACTTACAACACCGCCTGTTATAAAAATATATTTTGTCATTTATACTCCTTGATAATGTTTTTATTATTTAATAGAAAATCTAACATGTTAAACTTTTATATTATGGATTGCTTCGGGCTGTTCCCTTGCAATGACGTTATATTTTACC
>CALUVJ010000078.1 GCA_944324195.1 Candidatus Gastranaerophilales bacterium | reverse complement strand
AAGGGAAGGAGTACGCCAAAACTGTTTTAAATCACCCCTCACTCTTCACCCTTCACGCTTACCATCCATTTACCCCCCCCCTACCCCTTAACGGCGCCGTCGTTTTCGCCGGAGATAAAATATCTCTGCATAAACAAAAAGAAAATAATAATAGGAATAGTAGAAATTATCGAACCTGCAGCAATAAATCTCCAGTTAGAAGAGAACATTCCCTGCAGATTGTTTATTCCGACGGGAAGCGTGTACATTGCATCTTTTGTGAGCATAATACTCGGCCAGAGAAATTCTCCCCAGGAGCCTATAAACGTAAATACCGCAAGCACTGCAAGAGTCGGCTTAACCATAGGAAGCACAACCCTTGTAAACATCTGAAAAACATTACATCCGTCAACAATTGCCGCTTCTTCAACCTCTTTAGGAACTTTAAGAAACGCCTGACGCATAAGGAAGATTCCGAATGCACTCACCGCAAACGGCATTACAAGCCCGATATAGCCCATAACATTATTCACGCTGTCTATCAGGTGAAGTTTCAAAGTAATAATGTAAACCGGAAGCATAATTGCCTGAAACGGTATCATAATTGTCGCAAGGATAGAAAAAAATACCACCTTTTTTCCCCGAAAATTCATCCTTGCCAGAGGATAAGCCGCAAGCGAGGATAAAACAAGGTTCAATATAACGGTGAGCCCTGCAACAATAACGCTGTTCCAAAAATACCCCATAAAATTAACCCTGCCCCAGACGTCAATATAGTTTGCCCAGCTAAAATCCGACGGGATAAGATGAGGCGGATATGCAAAAATATCTTCATTCAACCCTTTCAGCGAAGTTGATGTCAGCCAGATAAAAGGAAATATTGAAAGAAGCGATACCAGTACCAATACCGTGTGTATGGAAATTTTTGAGATGATTTTCTTTAACATTTACAAATGCATTTTATTATAATTTGAACATAATAGCAATATTAGTGACTAAGTGACCAGGCCTAGTGAATAGTCCAATCCATTTACCCCCGCAATGACATTTTTAGCTTCCCCTGTCACTGCGAGAAAATCTTTGATTTTCGCGGCAGTCCATTTTTATTCAGTTGTCAAGTTCGCACTGGATTGCTTCGTCGCTTTCGCTCCTCGCAATGACGTTGAAATAATTATTGTCAGGTAAAACCTGACCTACAATTCTATTCACTACTCACTATTCACTATTCACTAGTCCAATCCATTTACCCTCGCAATGACGTTGAACCGGTTATTGTCAGGTAAAACCTGACCTACAATTCTATTCACTACTCACTACTCACTATTCACTAGTCACTAGTCCAATCCATTTACCCCCGTTAACCTCTACTCACTATTCACTATTCACTATTCACTATTCACTAGTCACTAGTCCAATACATTTACCCTCCCCCCTTGGTATCAATTAAAAATACTTGCAAAAAAGTAAAAAAACATCTATGATAACATTAAATGCGGCACGTTTGTTATAAAGTGCAGTATCCTTTCGAGTCAGTATTACAGGTAATACAATGGAACAGTTTATAATTACATTTGACGAGATACACGCACTTCTTGTTGAACAGCAGTATCCTGAGTTAGATATAGAAGAATTAGAAAAAGCTTTTGAATTTGCAAAAAAACTTCATTCGGGCCAATACAGGGTCTCCGAAGAACCTTATATTATCCATCCCATGGAAGTCGTAAAAATTTTAATCGGCTTAAGGGCGGATAAACACACTCTTATGGCCGGTTTTTTGCATGACATACTTGAAGATACAGAAACAAAACCCGAAGAAATAAAGGAATTGTTTGGAGAAGATGTTTTAAACCTTGTTCAAGGTGTTACAAAACTCGGGAAATTACAGTTTAAATCAACGGAAGAGCGTCAGGCTGAAAATTTTCGGCGAATGTTTATTGCCATGGCAAGCGATGTCAGAATAATTTTGCTAAAGCTGGCTGACAGGCTGCATAATATGCGCACGCTTAATTACATGACTCCGGTTAAGCAGCAGCGTATCGCACAAGAAACTCTCGACATCTTTGCTCCGCTTGCAAACCGTTTAGGGGTCGGTAAAATTAAGGCTGAGTTGGAGGATTTATCACTCAAATACCTTCATCCGGATAAATATTATGAAATTGCACAGCTTGTTTCCCAGAAAAAAGCTGAGAGGGAAATGACCGTAAAGCTTTTGATAGACAAGATATCCAAAGATGTTAAAGCGAGCGGAATTAATGCACAAATTACCGGCAGAGCAAAGCATTATTATAGTATTTACAACAAAATGCAGCGCCTGAATGTCGCTTTCCATGATTTGTATGACATAACTGCCGTGCGCGTTATTGTTGATACGGAAAAAGAGTGTTATGAAGTATTAGGACTTATTCATTCCCAATTTAAACCGATTCCGGGGCGTTTTAAAGATTACATTGCCATGCCTAAAGGAAATATGTACCAATCACTGCATACTTCCGTAATAGGTCCGCGCCAAAAACCGCTTGAAGTCCAAATCAGAACCTGGGAAATGCACGAAATCGCCGAATACGGTATTGCGGCACACTGGAGATACAAGGAAAAAGGTTCTAAAAAGGCCGATTCCGCAAGTGATATTAAATTCTCCTGGATGAGAAAACTTGTTGAATATAACAAAGAAACAAAAAATGCAGAAGATTTTGTAAATTCGGTAAAACTGGATTTATTTTCGGATCAGGTATTTGCCTTTACGCCTGGCGGCGATGTTATTGATTTACCGCAAGGTGCAACACCTGTTGATTTTGCGTATCGTATCCATTCCGATGTCGGGCATAAAACAGTCGGTGCACTAATTAACGGACGTATAGCACAGCTTGACACCAAGCTTAAAAATGGTGATATCGTAGAAATTATGACTTCAAAAGTCGCAGCCCCGCGCCTTGATTGGCTTAATTTTGTTGTAACAAAACAAGCCGCTTCAAGAATACGTCAATGGTACAAAAAGAACAAACGCGAAGACCATATTGAAATCGGCAAAGCCAATCTTGAACACGAACTTACAAAAACAGTTTTTGATGAATATATCAAGACCGGAGAGTTTGACAAAGTCGCCAAACAAATGAATTATGTGAGTGCCGATGATTTATTTGCCGCGCTTGGCTACGGCGAAACTACGGTAAATAAAATTGTCAACAGGTTAAGAAAACCGCAAAAGCAGGAAGCACAAATTACACACCGTCCGAGAAAAGCCAGTGAAAAAGATATTATCGGGTTGGAAGGTTTATTATATTCTTTTGCACGCTGCTGCTCTCCTATTCCGGGTGAACCTATTGTCGGTGTTGTCACACGCTCTAAAGGAGTTACGGTTCACAGGCTGGATTGCAAAACTTTAGAAAATATTCCTGTTGAAAGACTTATTGATATCCACTGGTCAGGAAATAATATTGATAAAACTTACAGTACTACAATCCGTATTGAAACAGCCGAAAAAATGGGACTGCTAAAAGATATTATAGGTGTTGTTTCAGACAACAATACAAATATAAATTCCGCAAACGTAAAGTCCAAAGGCAGAATAGGTATAATTGAACTCGGTATTGAATTGGATAATATCGATACATTAAGAAAAGTAATGACGGCACTTCAAGCCATGCCGGACGTATTCAGCGTAAAAAGAATTCAGACTTCGTATACAAGAAACCCTCAGCAATTTACAAAGAAAACAACTAAATCAAAACATAAAAAATCTTCGCACTAACTTTTTTTCTTTTTTCCGGCATGTTCGCACTCTATCATAATTCTGTACAAATTGTTTAAATCGTATACCGGAGGGAGATTGTACTTAAGCGGCAAGAAATACGGCGGTGTATCAAGAGCCCCCACGAAAGCATTTGGTTCTTTTTCACGCTGGAATAAAAACGCGTCACCTCTGTATTGATTCATTTTTTCAAGATATTGCTGGTTACCCGGCTCCATTAAAGGTTTAACAACATCAACAAGCGGCTTGTATTTTTTATCAATATCTTTGTTATTAAGAATCTTAAATAACTTGTCATCTAATTCTTTAATATCATTTACGTCCTTACCCATTACCATAAGTTCAAACGGGCGCAGCTCCTCCGGAAACTTAAGTAAAAAGTGAATAGCAGGGTAGTTTATATCCGTAATATCACTCATATCAAAGCGTACTAATCTTTCTTCGCGAGCTCCGAGTGACTCCCATTTTTCTTCCTGAGCACGCTGCAATTTTTCCAAAAAATCTATTGATGCGTAATCATACTGTTCTTTTGCTGAACGCTTCATTTTTAATGTTGCTTTTGGTCTCTTGTTTTCTATTTCAATTAATTCGATTTCACCTTTTTCAATCGGCTGCAAAAATCTTGATAAAACTTTTTCTACAACTTTCTTTCTGCCGTCTCTAAAAACTATCTTTGCGCCGTTTAAGTCCGTCATAAAATCCAAAACTTCCGCCTTGCAGTTATATTGTCTTGTAGCACTTTTTTCTACTATAGATTTTGGAGTTTTCACACGTCCGCAAATTTTTAACACCGGATTTTTAGGGTTTAACTCAGTTGCAACCAGGTCACCAAATAAACCGTTCATAAATTTTTGAATCTTTTCCTGCATAGGCTCGGCAGCCTTGCTTACATTTCGTGCTACCTGAAGTGATATACCTTCAGTTCTTGAATTAAGCATTTTGGCAGTAGCACCAAAAGATACCGTATCATACGCTAACGGTTTTGTCATTGTCAATCCGTAATTGCATGAATTGTTTTTTACTCTGTTTTCGGACACTTGGGGTGTAAATCTCAGGCCCATAATTTGCGGAATGTTCATTGTTTTACCTTCTTTATCTGTTACTAAATTATTAAAACAGGTGAATACAGAAATTTGCCTTAATATAAAGATTTGTTAACTAAACTGCTGCTGCTTCTTCTTTTAAGGATTCTTCTATTTTATTCTCAAATCCCGTAAATTCGGCTATTTGTTCAGCCCATTCCCGTATAATATCATTTTCATCAAGTGTATAAGATATCGGCTTACCGATTTTCACGGTCATGTGTTTTTCAAAAAGTTTTTTTGCATATCCGTCGAAACCGCAAATACCTACCGGAATTATATCGGCCTTAAATTTTTTGGCAAAAAGAATAAAGCCTTTGTGAACCTGATTTATTACCGGTTCTTTTACTATTTTACCCTGAGGGAAAATGCCGAGAGACCAGGATGTATTAAAAACTGATTTTACGGTTTTAAAAGTGGCAATTTCCGGCTTATCCCTATTTACCGCAAAACCGCCAAGTGAATGAACAAGAAAACGCAAAAGTTTATCTTTATCATGAAACAATTCCTGTTTTGCCATATAAGCTATTGTTTTCCAGGCCGCAACGGCTATCAACGGCGGGTCAATATATGAAACATGATTTGCGGCATAAATTACATGCGGATTTTTAGGAATATTTTCACGTCCTTCAACTTTTAAATTATACATAAGTTTTGTTACCGGCCAAACAACAAGAAAAAGAAACAGCATATAATACGATGTTCTAAACCAGTTGTAATCTTTCTCCGTTCTTCTGTTGTAATTCTTTTCCTTATTCATTTTTTCCTTCCAGTCGTAATTAAGCTTTTAAACTGCCGCTTTATCTTCTACATACTTAAATCCGGTCAAATCCTCTATTGCCGTTTCCCATTGACGTACCATACCCGTAACATCATCAGAATATGGTATAACTTGCCCTATTCTTACAATAATTTTTCCCGTAAAAGGTATTCTTTTAACTTCTTGCGTACCGGTAATCCCTATAGGAAGAATACCGCATTTTGTGCTCTTTGCAAGGGTTGCAAAACCTTTTGCAACATGACTTATCTCTCCGGCTTCCTGGCGGGTGCCCTGAGGAAAAATCCCTAATACCCAATCGGTTTCTTTTAAATTTTTAACCGTTTTTATTGTGGAAACGCTTAGTTTTTCTCTGTCTACCGCAAAAGCTCCAAGCCAGTTTAACCACCAGCGCATAAACGGATTTTCAAACAGTTCTTTCTTTGCCATATATGCCACTCCCCTGTTCATTACCGCGCAAACAAGCGGGGGATCCAGAGTGGAAAGATGGTTTGCCGCAATTATAAAATTATTATTGTCAGGAATATTCTCTTTGCCGTATACCTCCAGTCTGTATACCAGTTTAAAGCGAATCATGTAGAATACATGTGTTACAAGAAATAAGAATAATCTGCGCCATTTATTATAAAATTTAGCTTCTCTCAAAGAATAATTATTACCGTTTGATTTATTATTTTGTGACATAATATAAAATACCCCTTGTCTTAAACAGTATTATACTATAAATTACGGTAATAAAATAGTACACCGGAGTAATTTTAAGTTTCTTCTTCCGTATCTTCTTCAGCTTCCCTGTATTCTTCGTCCGCTTCGGCTTCCAGGCGCTTAATTTCCTCTTCCTCTTCTTCTTTTTGTTTTTCTTCTTCAAGAATATCTTTAACAGACTTTTTATGCTTTTTGGCATTTAATACGGAAGCAACATTTGTCATAGCCAGAGAATTTAGTGTTGCACGAAGCAAAGCACTGCGGTCAACAAATTGATCATTGTAAAAGTTGTTATCTTCTTCTTCACCTTCTGCAGGCGGCAAATACATAGCTTCAGAACCATATTTGTCCTGACTCATTTTTGCGGCGGTGCCTGACGGGTCACCGCTTTTAAAATTAAATGCCCCGCCGATTCCGTAAAAACCTGCTGCTCTGTTATCTACCACTATTAGACCTCATGTTAAGGGTACCTGTTTTCATAATAATACCCTCCTAGGATAATATAACCTCTAAAAGTATTATTTGCTAGTTCGTAAAGAAATTGTTACATTTCTTTTTATTGTTTCTATTGAGCTTTGCACTGTACTTATACCGTACTTTTGTGATATAATTTGTTCTGATGAAACGTTTATTGCGCAAATTATTTTCCAAAATTACACTGATTATATTTATTTGTATACTGGCGCTTTTGGCTTTCTTTTATTGGAATTGGATAGAAAAACAGTTTATGAAAGCCAAAGGAGTATATTATATTTATAAAGGAGATCAGGCTTATTCTCAGGATAATATGGCTAAAACACTTGAATATTATAATAAAGGACTTAAACTTTTTCCTGAACACTATGAAGCATGGTTTAACCTCGGAAATATATACGCTGTCTATGAAGATTATTTTTCTGCTGTAGATGCATATGAAAACGCTATAAAATATAATCCTAAATTTGTACTGGCACGTATGAATTTGGGAATTGTATATTCGGAAGATTTGGGCTTTTTTGACGAAGCAATAGAGCAATTTGACTACGTTGCACAGTTAAGATTATTCAAGCTTTGGATTCCTTTTGTATACAGTAATGTTAAGAGTGTAAAAACAAACAGGGGGCTTGCCTACTATAATAAAGGCGTTGCCTATAAGCAAAAAGCAATGTATCTTCCGCTTGATAAAAGGTATTTAGTTTACAAATATCTGGGTGAAGCTATTGAAGCTTACAAAAAAGCGTTGAAATTTATCAAAAAAAATTATGACGTACATTACAACAAGGCAGTTGCTCACCACCTCCGCGGCGAATACAGAGAAGCAGGGCTGGAATACTGTGAAGCAATTAAACTTGAACCTATGAAGTTTGAAGCACATTACAATCTTGCGGTTTTATTAAGGCAGTTAAATCGTCATAGAGATTCTATCAGTGAATTACATAAAGCTGCTATTTTAATATTGGAAGAGCCCGATTCTTCTACTCTGGAGTCAACATATATTTTTAATTTATTGAATGACGCTACAAGAAAATTTATAACAAGCGATGAATATTATACACAAAAACTTACGGATGAACCACTGGGAAATATCGGATATACCTATGTTAACGGCCGAATCGTTCCGGACGAAGAACTCGATAAAGCAATACTTAAAAACTTTAAAACTTGTGCCGGTTTTGAATTTTTTAACGAAGATTTTTAGCTTTGACTTGTCGTGTGACATTGGTTATCATTTGTCATGCTGAACTTGTTTCAGCATCTTACCGGCTTGGTGTTCTACTTGATTTTTGTTAAGATCCCGAACCAAGTTCGGGATGACATTTTTAACTTTCCCCCGGTCACTGCGAGAAAATCTTTGATTTTCGCGGCAGTCCAGTTTTATTCAATTGTCAAGTTTGTTTTGGATTGCTTCGTCGCATTCGCTCCTCGCAATGACATTAAGCTTGTAGTTCCACTTACCAACCCAATTCATTTACCCCCGCAATGACGTTGAACTGGTTATGGTCAGGTAAAACCTGACCTACAATTCTATTCACTACTCACTATTCACTAATCACTAGTCCAATCCATTTACCCCCGCAATGACGTTGAACCAGTTATAATCAGGTAAAACCTGACCTACAATTCTATTCACTACTCACTCTTCACCAATTATCACCCATCCTAGCCTTCCCTCAAA
>CALUVJ010000077.1 GCA_944324195.1 Candidatus Gastranaerophilales bacterium | reverse complement strand
ATAGGACTCAGAATGACGACATAATGGAAAAGTTAATTTTGAGGTTTTTGTTATCACCCATCCCAACCTTCCCTCATTATTTTTTGTGAAGGGTGAAGCGTGAGGAGTGAAGGAAGTTTTAAAATGTCATTGATGAACACGCTTGCCTTTAATAATAAAAAATAAAACCGGAGATTCTCCGGTTTTATTTTAGTAAAATGTTTAGTTTTGCTATTCTTCAATACAGTATCTTTTTTCATACATATGTCCTGTAACAGCTGCTACAATTGCACTTATACCAACAAGACTGTAAATGATTCTGGATACGAGTGTCATATCTCCAAAGAAGTAAGATACAAGGTTGAAATCAAACAAACCTATTAGGCCCCAGTTGAGTGCGCCAATTAGAACAAGGACGTAAGAAGTGATTTTCAAAAACTTATGCATTTTATTTCCTCCTTTCGGGTACATATTTATTATTAAACTTTTTTTTCGGATTAAATTAGCCATATGGGGGGCCACTATATGGCAATTTTTAAGTTTTGTGCAAACAAAAATGCTTACCGTATTATGGTAAGCATTTTTCTTTTTTAGAATATTTTACACTAAATTTTCTATGCTGGCATTCATTTCTTCTGTATATTTAGCAAGAGCTTCTGCCGAAATATCTACGGTATCTTGAATTAAAGATCCGGCAATATAGCTTGTTTGTTGTGACATGCTCATGCATTTTGCCGCATACTGTGCCTGAACTTCAGGGGTTAAGGCACTTCCATAACCAACTGAACTTACATCCATTTGAATGTCCTCTTCTTATCTATTTGTGACATTTATATAATAACACTTTTTATATAATAATGCAATATTAAAAATATAATTCTTTATATTGTATCTCTGTATTGCAAGGCTTGTGTAACGTGTTCCAGCAGAATATTGGGATTTTCTTCTAAATCTGCAATAGTTCTTGCAAGTTTGAGAATTCTTGAATACTTTCTTCCTGAAAGCTGAAATTTTTGAGCTGCAATTTTTAGAAAATCTTCTGTTTTTTCATCGATTTTACAGTATATTTTTATTTGTTTGGCATTTAGTTCGGAATTTGTAAAAATATTTTCATTTTTGTATCTTAGGGCTTGAATTTTTCTGGCGTTAACAACACGTTTCTGTATAATTTTAGAAGGTTCAGCATCTGCCTTTGTATTGATAAGCTCTTCTGTGGTTAATTTTGGAACATTTATTATTAAATCGATTCTGTCAAGAAGCGGACCGGAGAGTTTTGACCTATATCGTTGAATTTGAAATTCTGTACATGAACACTGCTTTTCTTTATCGCCTAAATAACCGCAGGGGCAAGGGTTCATCGCGCCGACAAGCATAAATTGTGCAGGATATTTAATGGAATTTTTAGCTCTGGATATGACTACTTCTCCATCTTCAAGCGGCTGTCTTAAAACTTCCAGTACTTGTCTTGGAAATTCGACCATTTCATCTAAAAAAAGTACACCTCTATGTGCAAGAGTAATTTCACCGGGTTTAGGGTTGCTGCCGCCGCCTATGATACCATTGGGGGATGCTGTATGATGAACAACCCGAAAAGGTCTGTTTGTCATAAGCGGATTATCTTTGCTTAGCAGTCCGCAAATACTGTAAATTTTGGTAAGTTCCAGAGCTTCTTCCAGCTCCAAAGGCGGAAGTATTGATGCCAGACATTTTGCCATGAGAGTTTTACCGGAGCCGGGAGTTCCTGACATAATGATGTTATGCCCTCCGGCGGCTGCAATTTCCAGGGCTTTTTTTGCTTTCTGCTGCCCTTTAACGTCTTTGAAATCATATATATAATCATTTTGTGAGCTTGTTGTAAGGTATTTGTTTATATCAATTACAGTTGGTTTTAGCGGGGTTTCTCCAAAGTGATTTACTATATCGCCGAGATGTTTGGCTCCAAAAATTTGAATATCTTGTACTAAAGCGGCTTCTTTTGCATTATCTTGCGGCACAAAAACTGTTTTGATACCATTATCTTTAAGCCCGCATACTAATGGCAAAATCCCGTTAACTTTTCTTATTGAGCCGTCAAGCGATAATTCACCTAAAAAAGCAATTGTATTGTTATCAGGTATATCAATTCCCTGTTCTTTTAGGATACCTATTGCAATTGGAAGATCAAAGTTAGTACCCTCTTTCCTGATATCAGCTGGAGCCAGATTAACAATAACTTTTCCGGTAGGAAATGTAAAGCCGGAATTTTTTATTGCGGCATGAACCCTTTCTTTTGCTTCGTTTACAGCATTATCCGGTAATCCGACAATATTCATGCCCGGCAAAGAATTTGCTATATCTACTTCCACTTCTATTTTATAAGAACTGATTCCTATAGTTGTTGCAGTGATTGCTTTTGTAACCATGTATACATTATATTACAAAATGGGTAAATAATATACAATTGTTTGCACTGTAATTATGAATCCGGCAGCATAGAAGATATTTCCGCAATGATTCTTGCGATGTCGGGTCCTCCAAATATAGCTTCTAATATTAATGCGGAATTTATAATAACCGTTTCTCTATATTCCATTGTATCTACATCAATAATATTAAACTCAATATAATCTTCACCGACATACGTAATCTTGCCGTATTCAGCTCCGGTAGCCCACCTTAAAAAAACATATTTCTGTTCAAAAATTTTGAGTCTGTTTATTAATTTCATCTAAATATCTTTACCTATACTTGTATATAATATTATTAGTCTGATTTTAAACAAAGTCAAATCTTATTAATCAATTTTTTGTATTAGAAACGCTCTAATCAAATCCTGTTCATCTTTTGGGATATTAATAAATTTATAACAGTATAAATATTCTCCAAAGTGTTTTTCATCATTATCTTCTTTGTGCATACGAACAAATGCGGTTTCAATAACAAATTTTCCGTCAGGATTTTGCAGCCACATTTCTTTTGGAAGCTTCATTGTTAAAATTGCCGTAAATTTTTCATACATTTCCGGGAATTTTTCCTTCGAATAAAATGCGATACCGCCCAATGCTAAGTCATAAGTTGTCGTATTGATTTCAAATCCGTCATTATACTTTATGTTTATGTCAAGTGTTGCTCTGTTTCTGGAACTGCTTCTTAAATTATTAAATTCCCAAAGTTTAGGCAAACTTAATTCAAATAAAACTTCATCCAAAGAATATTGACTGTCATTTAAAATAACACATGACTTATAAACACCGTCAATACTGTATACTTTAAGATCAACGCTGGTTTTTTTCTTAGGTTTGACTAAAACTTTGTCGCGCGGAGCTGAAAAATATATTTGTTTAGTATCCATAAAACGAAATACAACTTCTATAACCCGTTTTATATCATTATCCATGTATGATATAAAAATATTATTGACTAGTGGATCTCTTAAAATATTATTACGCATTTTTTCATCCTCCTTATACAGGATAACACATAATAAATCAGATAACAACATTAACTATAAGTGAACTATATGGGGCTTATATACAACTTTACCCAAAATATGCTTGAAATATAGCTATAATGTTATTTCGAACTTGTTTCGGAATCTTGCAGGTGGTAAGACCCTGAAACAAAGTTCAGGGTGACAATTTTAGCTTTTTTAGCGTAAACCGCGATAGAAATTCCAACTATTATTTGTACTTGACGCTTATATTAATACGCGGTAAAATCAATCTTATGTGTAGAATAGGTGCGATTAAATCAAAGAAGAAGCTGCACCCGTCGATAGCATTAAAGTTGATGCGGAGCCAGCAGGAAGGACATGATGATTCGGGTTTTGCATTTGTGATGCAGGATATGGGCGGTTTGTTTGAAAATTACAAAGAGCTTCCGCTTTTGTCTATGGCCGGAACCGTTGAGGGGGCGCGTCTTGCTGAAGATATTTTGCGCGATATCGGTTTTACTCGTGTAATGCAATGGTCACCGGACATAAGGAATAAAAGAGGTCTTAAGATTGAGGCTCTTCCGATTTATATTTTTGAGGTTTTGCAATATCCGAAGAGTTACAAGCATGCAACAAGAGAAGAAAAAGAAGAACTTTTGATTGATACTTCAATAAGACTAAGAAAGGCTCTTGAAGAAAATAATTCCGGGTATATTTATTCTTTCTGGCCCGATACTTTAACTCTGAAAGAAATAGGAAGTCCTAAAGATATTGGTACATACTTTAATCTGTGGGAAGAAAATAAAGATTTAACTTCAAGTATAATAACCGCCCAGTGCAGACAGAATACAAATTACGATATTGTAAGATACGCGGCTCATCCGTTTTTCTTAGAGGGGTATACAGGGCTGGTAAACGGTGAAAATACATTTTATGAGAAAAATAAAGCGTATCAGGAGAGTCTATATAAGGGGTATATGGGGTTTGAGTCTGATTCGCAGTGTCTTTTGTACACACTTCACTATATAAATAAAATTTTAAAATGGCCTTTGCGTTATTTTAAACATACAATAACTCCTTTAAGTTATGATGAGATTATTAAACGAGACGATAACGAAGTGTTATTAAGGATAAAATCTTCACTTGCAAACCTTGAAGTAAACGGCCCTAATACGTTTTTAGGCGTAACTCCTGAGAAAGAACTTATTTGTGTATGTGATTCAAAAAAACTCCGTCCGGTAGTTATAGGAAAAACTGAGGATACGCTCATAATGACTTCAGAGGTTGTAGGAATAAATGATTTGATGCCGGATAGAAACAGGGAAGATGATATTTATCCTAACGAACATGAAACAATAATAGTAAGAGACGATTTGACGGTGGAAAGATGGCAGCAGTAGGAATAAACGAACTTCATAAAAACGATTTGCCGTGGATTCTTGTGTATGATGAATCCAAATGTATTCAGTGCGGCAAATGTACGGCAGTTTGTTCTTTTAATGCCATTAAACCGGCGGTGGAGTTAAGAAAAAAATCAAATTCTATTACGGAAAAAAATAAAACCGAAAAAGTTCTTGTAATTAAACAAAATGTTTCATTAGAAAACTATTGCCGCGGGTGCGGGATGTGCGCCAATGTCTGTCCGAATGGTGCAATAAGACTTATCAGAAATAAAGATGACAGATATTCTGTAGCTTATCGGGCAATAAAAGCTGATTCTTTCAAAAAAGGCGGACGTTCAAATTTGAACACAGAAGGCAGAACTCTTGATAAAATTAAAATCGGAAGAATTTCTCAGATGACTGACCCGTCTCTTGATGCGCAGAGACATACGTTTGAACTCAGGACACCTTTTGGTCGTGTATTGAAAGCAGACAAGTTGAATTTTGATGTCAAAGACGGAAAAATTATTGAGACAACCCAGCTTCCTCCGAACAGGTGGATTTATCCGATTATATTCGGCGATATGTCAATCGGTGCAGTTTCCTGGAGGATGTGGGAAGCTATGGCGATTGCGACCGCTTATCTGAATGAAGTTATGGGGATTCCTATTCGTATGTGTACGGGAGAAGGCGGAATTCCTACCAAACTTTTGAAATCCAGATATGTTAAATACATGATTCTCCAAATAGCTTCAGGACATTTTGGTTGGAACAGAATTATAAAAGCAATGCCTGATATGACGGAAGATCCGGCGGGAATTTTAATTAAAATAGGACAGGGGGCAAAACCGGGAGACGGCGGACTTTTGCTTGCAAGTAAAGTCGCAAAATACGTTCAGGAAATAAGAGGAGTTCCGAAGGCTGATTTACTCTCCCCTCCGACACATCAGGGATTGTATTCTATAGAAGAAAGCGTTCAGAAAATGTTTTTGTCAATGAATGCCGCTTTCAAATTCAAAGTTCCTGTTGCGATAAAAGTTGCGGCATCGACTACGAGCGTTTCCGTTTATAACAATCTTCTCAGAGACCCTTATAATATTGTCGGCGGATTTTTCTTGGACGGGCTTGCTGCCGGAACAGGTGCGGCGCACGAAATTTCTTTAAACCATACGGGACATCCGATAACTTCAAAACTCAGAGATTGTTATCTTGCTGCAGTCCATCAGGGACGTCAGGGTGAAATACCTTTATTTGCCGGCGGCGGTCTGGGACAGACAGGAAGTTTTGCCGCTGATGCTTTCAAACTTATTTGTCTCGGGGCAAACGGTGTATTTACAGGAAGAATGCTTATGGAAATTGCCGGATGTGTCGGAAGTGATACGGGAAGGTGTAACGCTTGCAATACAGGGCTTTGTCCTGCGGGAATTGCCGCTCAGCAGGATTGCCTGGTAAAAAGATTGGATGTTGATAAAGTGGCCCAAAATCTTGTAAATTATATTCTTGCAACGGATATAGAACTTAAAAAACTCATGGCGCCGATTGGCTGTTCAACACTTCCTGTCGGCAGATCAGATGCCTTAATTACGGTAGATAAGCATATTTCTAACAGGCTGGATATTCAGTATGCTTGTTAATAACAAAAAACAGGTAATATAAATGACAATTTGCAAAATCAAAACCTTAAAAAATAATAACAGAATGTCTACACAGGAGCTTCTTCAAACAATTTATAAGAAGATTGATGAAGGTCATACGGAGTTTGAGATTGAAGCATGCGGGCAGCATGATATCGGAGGTGCCGTTAAAGCAAAAAAAGATGATGCTTCGCTCCTGTTCAGGATAACAAATCCGGGGCAGAGGGTCGGCGCAATGGCAATGGATGGGGTTAAAATTGTTGTTGAAGGTTCTGCACCGGCAGATATCGGCTGGCTTAATTCAGGTGCTGAAATAGTTGTAAAAGGCGACGGCGGTGATACTGCCGCTCATTGTGCCGCAGGCGGTAAAGTCTATGTAGGGGGACGTGTCGGAACACGTTCGGGAGCGCTTATGAAACACGATCCGCGCTTTGAGCCGCCTCAGTTCTGGGTGCTTAAAAATACCGGTTCATTTAGTTTTGAATTTATGGGCGGCGGAATCGCCGTTATTTGCGGGTATGATTGTGATAATTTAGATTCTATTCTGGGAAACCGTTCTTGCGTAGGTATGGTTGGCGGGGTTGTTTATGTAAGAGGAAAAGTTGAAGGACTTGCAGAATGTGTTGAGCGTATTCCTTTAGATAAGCTGGATAAAGATTTCCTGAAATCAGGAATGCCGGAATTTTTAAAAGAAATCGAAAGACCCGAACTGAAAGAAGAATTGCTTGATTTTTCAAACTGGACCAAAATAATTCCTCTTCCAAAAGAGTTAAAAGAAAAAAAACAGCCGGTAAAAGAGTTTATAAAAAACGAGTGGTTTAAAGAAGGTCTGTTTGGAGATCTGGTTGAAGATAACGGAGAAGTTTTCGGACTTGCAGAGACTGGAGATGCAAGACTCAGAAAACCGGAGTGGGATAAAGATTTATGTGTTTCTTGCGATTTATGTCTCAAGAATTGTCCTCAAAACGCTATCAAAAAGGACTTGGCAAAATATATTTCAGAACCTGAAAAATGTATCGGCTGCGGAATTTGTGCAGCGGTTTGTCCGAGAAGCGCCTGGAAAATGAAAGGATAAATTCTGCAAAAATGTTTGATAATAAGTGCCGAAATTTAAATTTGCAAAGTCGGGTTTCCTTAGCTCCAATGGCGGGAATTACAGATTACGTTTTACGTTCTCTTGTAAGAGAGTATTCCAAAACTTGTCTTATAACGACAGAAATGATAAGTTCGGAAGCATTAACTCAGGTTAAAGATACTGATATAGTGGTAAGAGATGATAATCACTCTCCGATATCGTATCAGCTAAGCGGGCATAAGCCGTATATGATTGCTGACTGCGCCAAATATCTGGAGAAATACGCCGATATGATTGATATTAATATGGGCTGCCCGGTTAATAAAGTAGTGAAAGGAACTGACGGGTGTGCCTTGATGCGTAATCCTGATTTGGCTCAGGAAATCGTAAGAACTGTAAAAGCAAACATAAATATTCCGCTGAGCGTAAAATTTCGTCTCGGTTATACTTTTGATGAATTGAATTATGTTGAATACGGGCAAAAGATGCAAGAAGCCGGGGCTGATTTTATAACTATTCATGCAAGAACTCGCTCTCAAATGTATGGCGGAAAAGCTGATTGGAAAAAAATTGCGGAATTAAAACGAAATGTAGATATTCCCGTTTTTGCAAATGGTGATGTTGTATCACCGCAAACGGCTGCAGAATGCCTTGAACAGTCCGAAGCCGACGGAGTTGCAATAGGGCGCGGCGTTCTCGGAGACCCGTCGTTACTATACAGGGTAGAAGAATACATTAATAATGGAAAATATTTACCCCCGCCGACTCTGGAAGAAAAAATTGAAACTTTGAAAAAGCATATTTTAAAAGAAGTTGAATTTAGAGGTGAAAATGTAGGTGTAAAATTCTGCAGAAAATTTTACCCTTATTATGTAAACAGTTTTACTGGCGCATCCAGACTCAGGGGAGAACTGGTTTTAATTGATGATTTGAAAGAAATTTTCAAAAGGTTGGACGGAATTTTAATTTCTGCGGAGTAAATTATCCGGAAAATTTTGAACTTTATATGACACGTTGTTGACGCTCCACGCATGATACTGTATGCTGATAAGC
>CALUVJ010000076.1 GCA_944324195.1 Candidatus Gastranaerophilales bacterium | reverse complement strand
CGGGAGCGGGAGTTCGGGAGGAACTCATTCCCGCAAGCGAGCCCGTAAGGTGTCGGGAAGCTGGGAACTTTCCGACATCCCGAATAATCCAAGACAGGGTTGGGGTGTGTGATAATTCCATGCTACAAGCAATTTATTGATGCGGTAAATCTATGATTTACCGCATCCTACCTACTGGATTGCTTCGCTGCTTTTGCTCCTCGCAATGACATTAAGTCACTTTTAAAGTTATTGTTGGGCAAGAATGCCCAACCTACAAATTACTTTAATCTCTACTCACTATTCACTAGTCACTAATCACTAGTCCAATCCATTTACCCCCCCCCTGCAATGACATCAAGCTTGTAGTCTTACTTCCCAACCCAACCCATTTACCCCCATTTACCCCCCCCTCTTGACTTATTCTTTTGTTTTATTCGACAATAAAATAAAAACGGAGGTAAAGATGCCGAGACTGCCTGAATATTTGAAACGTCCGATTATTGATACGGAAAAAACCAAAACTGTAAGAAGAATTTTAAAGGCAAAATGTTTAAACACTGTTTGTGAAGGTGCAAGATGTCCGAACAAAAGCGAGTGTTATTCTCATAATACTGCAACTTTTTTAATTATGGGCAAGGTATGTACAAGGAATTGCAGGTATTGTAACATTTCTCCGGCCCGTCCGGAACCTTTGGATTCGGATGAACCGCTCCATGTCGCACAGGCCGTTAAGGAATTGGGACTTAAGTATGCGGTTATAACTTCCGTAACTCGTGATGATTTGCCGGACGGAGGAGCAGAGCATTTTAAAAATTGTATTAACGAAATTCGAAAAATTTCCGATGCAAAGATTGAAATCTTAACTCCGGATTTCAAAGGCAATACAAGCGCGCTGGATACTATAATTATGAGTAAGCCTGATGTTTTTAATCATAATATTGAAACTGTCAGGAGAATATTTAAAACCGCAAGGCCGCAGGGAGATTACGCATGCTCGCTGAATGTTTTAAACTATATCAAAAAAAATTCTTCAATTGTAACCAAATCAGGGCTTATGGTCGGATTAGGCGAAAGCATGGAGGATATTGAAAAAACTCTTATTGACTTAAAAGATGCGGGTGTGGATATTATTACTATAGGCCAGTATATTCAGCCGTCTAAAGCTCATCTTGAAGTTTCCAAATATTATACGCTTGAAGAATATGAAGATTTGAAAAAACTCGCGCGGGAAGTCGGCTTTAAAAATTACCAAATAGGACCTCTTGTCAGAAGTTCATATCAAGCAATGACGACTTTTTGCGACAGCTTGAAATAAATTTAATAAACGGTTACAATAAAATTACAAAGCCGTACGGAAGAGAATATTTGTTTGCAAAGACAGAAGAGAGAAAGATGGCAGCTTTACAGGAAATTAATAAGTTAATCAATATAGGTTTTTCGCTTCATGAAGCGGGGAAGCTTGAAGAAGCGGAAGAAGCTTATCAGAAAGCGCTTGAACAAGATGAAAAAAATTCTGAGATATACAATTTACTCGGGGTTTTAAAATTACAACAAAACGATGTAATTTCTGCAATAAACTGGATAGAAAAAGCCGTCGAAATCAGGCCCGAAGCATATTTTTATGAAACTCTTTTTCAGGCATATATTCGCGCCGGATTATACAAACAAATCGTAAAGCGTCAGGATGAGATTTTAAAATTATTTCCGGAAAATTTTTCACTGCTCTTTAATACGGCGCTTGCAAATACAAAAGTGAAAAATATTAAAGCCGCAATTAAGTTTTATGACAAAGCTCTGAAAGTGAATCCCGGCTCTTACGACGCCTGGTTTAATTTGTCCCACCTGTACAGTATTGAGGGCGAGGCGGAAAATGCGGTATCCGCACTGAAAATCTGCAAAAAGATTCGGCCGAATGATATTGATATAGACTATTTTTTGAGTCTTGCTTATATGAAAACAAAAAATTATGACAAAGGTTTAAAACTTTTTGAGACAAGATTATGCCGAGAAACTGCTTTTGCACTAAAAAACAAAACTTATCCGAATAAAATTACCAGAGAAAATCTTTGGAAGGGTGAAAATATAAAGGATAAGACTATTTATGTTTATTATGAAGCGGGTTTTGGCGATGTAATAATGTTTGCAAGGTATATTCCGATACTTGCAAACAGATGTAAAAAACTCATTTTCTCACCGCAAAAACCTTTATCTCCGTTGTTTAGAGATAATCCTCTCGGCATTGATGAGATTATTGATAAATTTGTTCCCGAAAGTAATATAGATTTTGATGTGCATGCACCGCTTTTAAGTCTCCCGTACCTTTTAGGACTAAAGGGGGACAAGGTTTTTGCATATCCGGAAGGGTACATAAGACCAAATAAAAAACTTGCGGAAGAGTATAAGAAAAAATTCTTTGATAACGAAAAGATAAAAGTAGGTATAAAATGGCAGGGAAACACGTATTATGACCAGGATAGAGTTATTCCCGTTAAATATTTTAAGCCGTTAATGGAAGTTGAGAATACACAATATTATTCTTTCCAAACTTTTGAAGGCTCGGAAGATGCAAAAGATTTGGAAGGTATTATAGATATAGGAAAAGATTTAATAGATTTCGGTCAAACTGCCGCAGCCTTAAGTAATTTAGATTTAGTAATATGCAACGACACTTCTCTGGTGCATCTTGCGGGTGCTATGGGGATTCCTTGCTGGGTAATTTTGCCTTACGAAGTTAATTGGAGATGGCATACGGATTTAAGTGTTTGTGATTGGTATAACAGCGTAAAACTTTTCAGGCAGCACAAAATCGGTGATTGGCAGGGAGTTTTTGATGATATTTTAAAAGAAATGGATGCAGAATAGATTAACGCTTGATATTTTGTACATCTAAATGTTCGTTTAATAAAACAAGAGTTTTTTCCTGTTTATTAATTACCATATCAAGCCCGACCAAAATATTAGAAATTTCATCAGTACAAGAAGTTTCATCCACACAATAACTTTTTATAAGCCCTAAAAGTCTTTTATTTTCAATAACCAGGTTTTTTACTTCATAAAGAATATTTGTAATGTTATCAGACATAAGAACTCCCCCAATCACTCCCCAATATTCCGGGGTGATAGTATTAACTTTACCATTACTATATATATAATGCAAGTTAATTCTGAAATATTATATAAAACTATCGGTAAAATTGTTACGAATCTGAGAAAATCACAAGGTATTACGTACACTGATTTTTGCTACGGTAATGATATTCCTATGTCAACATATGATACGATTGTAAACGGAAGTGCACAAGCGTCATTTTATAATATTGCCAAAATAATTAAAGCTCTCGGTTTAAATTTTAAGGAGTTTGGCGAATTGCTTGATAATGCCCTGCCGGAAGGTTTTATGAATCAGAATGAATAGTAAATAACCTGATTATGTTACAATATTATTATGCAAGAGATTATAATCGGGAAGTTATACAGACATTATAAGGGGAATGTTTACAGAGTTATTGCACTTGCGAAACATTCTGAAACCGGCGAGGACATGGTTGTTTACCGCTCCGTCAAAAATGGTGATGTTTGGGTGCGTCCGAGGTCTATGTGGAATGAAAAAATAGACGATAATACACTCCGGTTTACTCTTGTAGAGAGTCCTGAAACTTTATTTTAACCGGAGATTAACATGATTACACGCCAAGTAAGAGAGTGGCTTCAAAAAGCAGAGCGCGGGCAGTATTCTTACGAAGATGCAATGTCTGAATTTGTAAGGTTTTCGTCGTTTTTAACCCGCGAAGAAATGAGAATGATTAAGGCTAAACTGGAAGCAGCTTATAAAAACCGATAAAACATGCTAAAATAAATATACAGGTGATTGCATGTTAAAGAAAAATGTAAAAACAAATATGGAATTGGAAATTCTTGAACAAACCAAAATTATTCCATATATTTTGATGAAATATATAGATTCCGAATCAGGTGAAATAAAGATTAATTTACCTGATAATATTACTAAAATTATTCTGGTAGCAAGCGGTTCATCGTATCATTGCGCGAGATTTGCGGTAGATTTGCTTGAAAAATTTTCCAAAATTGAATCAAGAGCAATATATTCAAGCGAGTTTTTATTAAAAAGTGTTATTCCTCACGATGATAATACTCTTTATATTTTTATAACTCAGTCCGGTGAGACAAGTGATACGGTAAAATCTGCTGAGAGAGTAAAGCAGCTGAGTAATGTTTCAACGCTTTGTATCACGAACAAAGAAAATTCCGCAATTTGGAACATATGCGATTATCAGGCGGCCTGTTATGCAGGTACTGAACAGGGAATTGCGGCAACTAAATCGTTTACATCCCAGATGTTATGTTTACTTTTAATATCGCTTAAGTTGATTGAAAAATTTCATGGTAATGACGCGGCCAAAGTGTATAAAAAGTCACTTTTTCAATTACCGGCAGTAATAGAGAGGGCTTTGGCAGAGCGGAAAGAAATTAAAAAAATCGCAGGAGTTTTATCTAAAGAGAATTTAATAGTCATAACCGCGGACGGAATTTCATACTCACTTGCAAAAGAAGGGGCATTAAAAATAAAAGAGACATCTTATAAAAACATAAGCGCCGCAATTCTCGGAGAATTTATGCACGGCCACGTTGCCGTATTAAATAACAAATCTGTCTTGATATATATTGCGATTGATAATATTTCAAAACGTTCCGTTTCGAATTTGGAAAAAATACAAAAAGACTACTCTCCGACTTTAGTGATAATAGGTCCTCCAGGCGGTGTTGAACATTTTGATTATAACATTTACGTGCAGTGTGAAAATGAAATTCAGCAAATGTTTGCTAATGTGGTTGTTCTTCAACAGCTTGCACTTGAAATTGCTCTTAAATTAAAGAGAAATGTAGATCATCCAAAAGGTTTGCAAAAAGTTGTGATTGACAGAAATATCTAACCCTCATTAACTTCTTTCTTTTGATATCTTGCAGCTTTAGCATTTATTGCGTAACATACGGAACAAAGTTTTTGCGACAACATAAACATATTTTTTTGCACGGCTGCAACATCATTCATTGCTTCAAGCATTCTGTTAGGGTCTATCATTGACTCCATAGCTTCATGATTGTCAACTTTTTCATCTGCATATTTTTTTACTAATAATTTGTCAATATAATCTCTTGCACCGACTGCCATAATTTGTCTCCTAATTCCGCTTCCTTATATATATAAAAACTTTTGGAAACAAAAAATTGACAGTTTTATTAAGAATGTAACAAAAAGTAAATAATAATTAATGTTGAAGCCACTTTCGGCGCAGGCGAAGTATTACATTTTTTCTCTGCATATCTTGTATGGCAAAGTCAATATTTTCCTTCAACCTCTTAGTGCTTTTGCTTTTTTTCAGCGCTACGCCGTAGGGTTCATTGGTATAACGCTTAGGCAAAAGTTTTACGGATTTATCCTCGTACACAAATCTGCTCAAAATAGTGTCATCAGAGGTTAAAGCATCAATTTTTTTATCTTTGAGCGCCTGATAAGCGGTTCTGTAGTTGCGAAAACCGATTATATTAGCAGTAGGAGCAAGATTCAGCATATTTTTTTCCGCAGTTGTACCGAAAACAACCCCGACATTTTGCCCCGCCAAATCCGCAATGGATGTAATTTTACTGTCAGAGCGAACTAAAAGGGCCTGCCCGGCAATATCATACGGGACGGAAAAATCAATTATTTCAAGTCTCTGGGGAGTTATTGTCATTGTTGCAATTACCATGTCAACTTCTCCTGTAGAAACTTTAAGCATTCTGTTTGCAGGAGTAACCGGATGAAACTCTACGGCATTAGGTGACTTTAGAATATATTGTGCTATATATCTTGCCAAATCCGCATCATATCCTTTAATTTCCCACTTATCGTCAAAAAATCCGAAAGGTTTTGAGTCTGTGTTAATCCCGACTTTTATTATGCCGCGCTCAAGAATTGCATCATATAAATCTTTTTCATGATACTTTTCCGGTTTAAATATCACAAAATATATCACAACCAGCATTAAAAACAGGATTGTCAGAATAATTGCAAGCTTTTTCATACGCTTAATTTAGGCTTCCTTCCGCAAGACTTGTCCTCATCGCAGTATCCGAGCCGCTCGCATTTCGGCACAAGATACGGCTTAAGCCAAGGTTCTTCTTTAATAAGTTCATCACACATCATCTTGACCATTGTTCTTATTTCATACTGTGCCCTTGTACAAAGCCGTAAATTAGCAATATGAATCATTTCTCTTAAATTCAAACTTGCAACAATAGAACTTGCGGCGGCGTTCGGAAGAATTGCCCTCGCATCTTCAGCAGGTATGCCGGCTTCCGTAAATTCCGTATAAATTTTTGAAATTTCTCCCATAAAGTTAACAAACTTTGTTTTTAATTCTTCATTTTTTTCAATAGTCGGAGGTATAATATAGTCAAATTGCCCTTTTTCTTTAACGTATCTCTGGGATTTTTGTGAAAAAGACATATGACGATGTCTGACAAATTGGTGTGTACAAGCTCGCGATACGTTGGAAATTGCAAAAGTAATTTGTATATGCTCAATTACCGAATAATGCCCTGATGAAACAACCCTCTCAATAAGTTTAAGCATTTTTTCTTCATCATCAGTACTGTTATAAATATTAAAAGGCGAATCCGCGCTGTAGCAGGTTCTTGCAGCAGTATATATAGTTTTAAGCATATTTGCCGGTTTAGAAATTAAGTGTACTACAGGCTTGTTATTATTTTCCATACTCCCTCCCCTGATTCTTATATAATGATATCATAATATCTGTTGTGTGTGAAATTTGGTTACTAATCTTAAAATTCTTTTCAGGCAGCTTTTTTTCTGGAACTTCTCAACTTTATTTGAGTTTTCAGAATAAATTGTTTAATTGTAGAATAATATCCTGTGGCTAATACAAGAGAGGCGGCCACCCAGGCTATAGGACCGGCAAAAAAGACTCCGTAATACCCGATTCTGACTGCAAGAAAAATTGCGGCAAACGCTCTCATCAAAAGTTCCCCGATTGATGCAAGCATTGGAATAATTGCGCGTCCCAATCCTTGGAGAGCATTTCTGTATATAAAAATTTGGGCTAAAAAGAAATAAAATATTGAACTGATAAATAAATAATCATGCGCAATTTTTACAATATTTTCATTTTGATGCCCCACAAAAATTCTTACAAAATTACCGCCCCAGAAATGCATAATAAATGCCATTACAATACTTAATCCGATGTTTATAATTGAAGCTTTTTTTACACCATACCTTATTCGTGAAAAATTTCCCGCTCCGAAATTTTGTGCAACAAAAGACGCAAGAGCAACTCCAAAAGAAATCATCGGTAATGTTGCAATTTGTTCTATTCTCAAAGCTGCGGTAAAAGCTGCAATAATATCGGGCCCAAAGGAGTTGCAAACACTTTGTATGATTAATATACTTGCTCCGAGTATGGCAAATTGTGCCGACATCGGAAGCCCTACCTTGATATGGTCAAGTGCAAATTCGTAATCTTTTTTCCAATCCAAAATCCAATCTTGTTTTCGGAAATGTAAAATAGGAAAATGTTTTTTCACATACCATACGCATAGCAGAGCCGAAAATGCCTGTGAAAGGACAAGTGCACACGCAGAACCCGGAACGCCCCAGTGAAATTTTAATATAAAAAGAAGGGCCAGAAGTATATTAAGTACAGAAGCAATCATAAGACAATAAAGCGGTGTCATACTGTCTCCGAGTGCTCTGATTACACTTGCCAGTAAATTGTAAAAGTTTGCAATAATAAGTCCGGCAATAACAATTTGTATGTAATAATAAGCATCTTTATAAATTTCTTGCGGAACATTCATTAAATGTAAGATTACCGGCATGGTAACCGCGCAAATAATCGTAAAAATAAGTGTTAAACCGCAGCTTAAAATAGTTGATACAGTAACGGAGCGTCTCACTCCGTTGTAATCTTTCGCTCCGAATCGTTGGCCGGTGATAACTGAAAATCCGTTAGTCATTCCGACTATTATAAACATTATTAGAAAAAACAACGGAGCCACGGCCCCGACAGCCGCCAGTGCGTCCATTCCGAGAGTTCTGCCTACGATAATTATATCTGCAATATTATAAAACTGCTGAAAAATATTTCCGATAAGAAGCGGAATTGAAAACAGCAGCATAATTTTTAACGGAGCTCCCTTTGTCAAATCATTAATCATTTCGTCTAGCCTCAATGTATATTATAAACAAAATCCTTCCGGCGGTAAAGGGGTAAAGGGGTAAATGAATTGGGTTGGTCCATCCTTTCCCCTCGCCCCTTTGGGGAGAGGGCCAGGGTGAGGGGCCTAATCTTTTGCAGAAATCAAAAAACAAGTCATTGCGGGGGTAAAGGGATTGGGTTGGTAAGTGAGACTACAAGCTCAACGTCATTGCGAGGAGCGAAAGCGACGAAGCAATCCAATAGACTGCCGCGAAAATCGAAGATTTTCTCGCAGTGACAGTGGGAGCAGTCGTGAGGGGTGAAAGGTGAAGGGTGAAGCGGGGGGTAAATGAATTGAGTTGGTAACACAGCTCCCTCCCTTTATGAGGGAGGGTTGGGGAGGGTGATAGACAATAACTTAAAAAGCGCCCGTCG
>CALUVJ010000075.1 GCA_944324195.1 Candidatus Gastranaerophilales bacterium | reverse complement strand
CAGTCGGCTAATAATTTTAAAACGATGCTTGCACTCAATAACAGGTTAACTATGGTGTGTTACGGAGTTGTGGCCAAATCTGCAAAATACGTATGCACCGATGAAGCTGCTTAATTTAAATTTTAAAATATTAAAATTATTGCCATATCTGTAGTAATATATAGATATGGCAGTTTATTTTTTTTACGGGGATGAAGATTATAATATAGAACTTGAATTAAAGAAAATGAGTTCAAAACTTAATCCTGACTTTATATCAATGAGTTTGCAAGTATTGAACAATCCTGACTTTAACACGTTAATTAATGCACTTCGAACCACACCGATGATGTTTGGTAACATGCTGTTAATAATAAACACCGAAGAATATTTTTTGTCTAATAAAAATTTTTTTGAAGAAAAAGAATTAAATGAAATTGAAGGAGCTTTGCAAAATAATCCGGACAAGCTTGATGTTGTTTTTGTATTAAAATTACCGAGAAATGAAAATAAAACTCCCGATGCCAGAAGAAAATTATATAAAATAATATCTAAGTATAATAAAAAAGAATTTCCAACAATTAAGACATATAAGACGGTTGAAATTGCGAATTGGTTAAGAGCAAGAGCAAAAGATAAAAACATCAGTATCGCTGCTGATGCAATTGAACTTCTGATTGACAGTATTGGTAATAACTTACGGGAATTTGATATTGAACTTGATAAACTGAAACTTTTAGCATATCCGGATACTCAAATTACTAAAAAGATGGTTGAAGAAATATGCCAATCTAATGAGGATTTATTTTCATTTACCGAAATGATCATGCTCGGTAAAAAAGATAAAGCTCTGTTGGAGTTTCAAAAACTTCTTGATAAAAAACACCCGCTGGAGATTTTATCAGCAACTCAGACAATGCTAAGAAAATGGATTATACTCAAAACAAACAAATCTCTTTCGCACGAGGAACTTGCTAGACTCACGGGAATGAGAGAATACGGAGTCAAGCAGACTTTAGAGAAATTAAAAAATACAAAAGCATCAGATATTGTTAAACTTAAAGAAAACTTATTTCATGCTGAATTTAAAATAAAAGCTGCAGAGTCAATTGACATAATATCGGAGGTTGAGTGTGCTATTATCAGATAAATATCCGTTTTTAACACAATATTTTACAAATGCAATTAATGAAAAAAACAGAGCATTACCGCAAAGTATATTGTTTTACGGAAGTGATATAAACGCACAATATATACTTGCAACGGAGATTGCAAGGCTATTAAATTGTAAGAATAACAGGCATGACGAATGCGATTGTCTAAACTGCCGGTGGATAAGAGAAAATACTCATCCTGCAGTATTAACAATTTCCAAAATTGATAACAAGCCTGAAGATGATGAGTCCAGGACTGTAATATCAATAAAGCAATCGCAAATGATAAAGGAAATGCTGCTTTCCGAATCCGAATTCCATCGGGTCTTTATATTTTGTGACAGAGACGAAAACGGCAATCCTTCCGGCTTAAATCAAGTTAATTTTCAAGCAGAAACAGCTAATTCACTACTGAAAATAATTGAAGAACCGCAGCCGGGGGTGACTTTTATATTTCTTACAAGGTATATCGATGACTTGTTGTCTACCATAATTTCCCGATCTCAATGTTTTTTTGTTCCGTCTTTTAAAAGTAATGATTACAATTATGACTGTATTAACAATATTTTTACTGATTATAATAATTTTAACAGACAGGATATATTTAATATCTCCCAAAAATTAAATAATTTAACAAAAGAATATACGATTACGGAAATTTTAGACAGTATACAGAACTACATTTTATGCCTTTTAAAAAGCAATCCAAAAGAATTTGAATTAATAAATCATATCAAATATGTTGAGGAAGCTAAGCTTCAAGCGAAGCTTGGTATGCGCTCTATTAATATATTTGACGATTTATGTTTAAAATTAATTAACTAACTCTCTGATATTGGAGCTATTGTTCCTAAAAGATAGGAATAAACATGGAGACTGTAAAGGTAGATTAAGTATGTTACAAATATAAATAAAAATATGCTCATACTTAGAACCCCGGTACTGGCTATTTTTACGAAATTTAAATTAAAAATATACTTTTGAACTACATACAATATTGCATAATTAAATAAATAAAATAATATAAAGAGAATTGAATTCCATATATATTTTAACGGATAAGTTTCCAGTAAATACATAGCTTTTCTTAAGTCCCAAACTGCAACTACGGAATTTTGTTTTGCATAATTCCATAATAGCGCAGGTATTAATGAAAAGAATAAAAAGTAAATAATATTATAGGAAATAGCATATAGTTTGTGATAAAACTCTATATTATCGTATGGCAAGAAAAATATTTGAGTGTACAGTGTAGACATAACAAGTAATACAAATGGAACGAACATCAAAATAGATGCAATTACCGAAGCAAAACCTCGCCATATAAAAGCAAAAGGCTTAAACTCCGGTATACTTATTTTAAAAATGCTTTTTATCTTTCCCGAATAAATGTTACTAGCAGCAATATCAACATCTCTGGATATGATACTTGCCGTTAATTCCCAAAAATACCCCTGTATCAAAAAAACCAAAAGAGCCGGCAGCACAAACGAAATTATTAAAAATGTATTTGCAGCACCCGAACTGGCAGGCAGTGCAGAACCAGTTGCATATGCAACTACAGCGGCACTTAAAAAAATTGCAATTGAAATCAATAATTGCAAATATCTTATCTTAAAATTTTCAGCTTTAAACATCCAAATAAATGGTTCCAACACAACACCTAATTCCTATCTTGAAAGTGATATACTTGTAACACCTGCATTTCTGGCACTATCCATAAGTTTTACTACAGCTCCGTGTTCTGCACTGTCATCAACTTGAATTAAGAGCCCGTCAGGGAAATTTTTAGCATTTTCCGCAACAGTTTTTTCCAAATCAGCAGCTGATATTTCCATATCATTAAAAATATACTTATTGTCAGCCGTTACACTGAAATTCATAATTTTAGAATCTTTTACAATTTGTTCTTCATTTACTATCTCAGGCACAGCAAGATTTAACCCTTGTTGATCCAACAGCGGAGCAATAACCATCATTATTATTAACAATACCAAAAAGATATCTGTCAACGGTGTTATATTTATCTCATTAAAACTATCGCGCATTATTCACTCCAATTCTCATATTGATTATCTTGAGAAACACTCTGAGAAGTATTATCATAAGAAGCTTGTGCATCTTCTAGCTTTTTCTGTTCCTTTTTGTTTAAAGGTTCACCTGCTACAATAAGCTTTTTATAATGAGCATCCTGAGCAGCATCCATTATGTCCATAATAATAGAACTTTTTACTTTTTCATCTGCCTTTACTACAACCTCAGCTTTTGGATTATCACCTTTCAATGCAGATAAATCTGAGGATAAAGATTCAATAGAAGAACGTTTATCACCCACATATACAGTACCGTCTTTTGTAACAGATACCGTAACTTTACCTTGTTCTATTGCAGTACCGCTGTTTACTTCCGGAACAGTAATAGCATTATCAACCGATTGGAATGTCGGAGCTACAACCATCATAATAATTAATAACACCAGAAAAATATCCGTTAACGGCGTAATATTAATCTCTGTAAATAATGCTTTTTTCCCGGTTTTGATACCCATATCTTTATTCCTTTTTACTTAGCCTAAAGCCACACTCGATTGAGATTTGATTCCGGATTCTTCTTCAGAATCAACAAAACTCAAGAACAACAACTTAATTAACTGGAAATCATCTTCAAATCTTCTTACCGTTGATTGGAAAGTATTGTAACATACAACCGCAACGATTGCGACTCCCAGACCAAATGCGGTTGCTATCAAAGCAGAACCTATGCCCATTGCAACTGCAGCCGATTGGTTACCCTGCGAAGCCAAATCTTGGAAAGTATAAAGAATTCTTACAACAGTACCGAACAGACCTAAGAAAGGAGCAACACCGCCAATAGTACCTAAAATAGTTAACCTATGTTCTAATTTTCTTGTTGCCAGTGCAGATGCGATATCAAAGGATCTTGAAAAACCTTTCTTTTGTTCGGAAAAAATTCTCACACCTTCCTCCGTAACTTCACCGATAATACCGCCGCATTGAACTGCAAGATTTTGAGCCCCCATCAAATTATTTTTAGCTAATTCTTTCTGGAGTTTAGGAATAAACTCAATAACATTTCTTTTGTTAGCATTGTAAAAAGCAGCCCTATCAATAGCAACCGCAACCGTTAGAATTGAACATATTAAAATCGGCAGCAGTACCGGCCAGTCCAGTTGAATTGAATGTAATAATAATTCCATAATATCTACCTCATTATACTCTTATACTCGTTATTAATATCTTGATGCATTGAATACGTTATAATCAAATGTAAACTGTATATCAATACTTTGTCCTTTAAAGTCTGCCGGCAGCGGTCTAAACGGAGCGGTTAGCTCTACTGCTTTTAAAGCCGCTTGATCTGCTGATGGCATGCCGGATGATTTTTGTACTCTACAAGAAAGTAATCTGCCGTCTTTTGCGATTTTAAATAAAAGCACAACCCGCTTGCTTTCATTCCCTTTAGGAGGATCCCAATTCAGCTTAATCCTTCTTTGTAATTCTCTCATGTAAGGTCCGAAATCAGGTTCTCTCAGAGCATCTATACCCGGAGCACCGCCTCCGCCGCCCGGGTTGCCTAAGTTACCCGAACCGCTTGAACCCCTGGCCAATTGACTGCCGCTGCTTCCTGCAGAAGGTGAAAGAGACGGTTTTGGCGCGTAAGCACTGCCGCTTGAACCTCCAGATGCTGCACCGCCGCCGGACTTTGAACCGGTTGGGGCAGATGTTCCGCCAACAGGCCCCGTTGTAAGAGTTTTACCTACCGGTGCACCTTTTGGAGCTGGAACTGTAAAACTTGAAGATGGTTTTGCTACAGGAGCCGGACTGGATATTGGTTTTGCAGCAGGCCTTGCAGTCGGAGGAGCAGGTTTTGCCGGTGACGGTTTATTTTGTTGAGTTTGCTGCGCAGAACTTTTCGGTGCAGCTGCTTGTGCCGGCTTAGGCTTGCTTACCTGCTTCTGTTGCTGAGCTTGTTTTTTGATTTCTTTTTGCTGCTGCCTTATCATTTGATTTGCTCTTTGAGAAGCCGCAGACGGTTTGGAAGCCTTCTTTGGTGCAGGAGAAGGCATTGAAACCTTTCTTTTTGGATCATTTATTCCGCCGCTTCTGGAATTTATATCCGAACGATTTTTGGTATTAGGATCCCTCGGTTGGGCTTCTTTATCGACTAAAACAAATTCAATATCTTTCTTTAACTGTGCTTGCGGCTTTTTAAATAATGTTAAATTTATTCCCATTAATGCCAGAGCAACCATTATAAGCCATATCAACAAAACAACTGCCGGGTGCATTGCCGATGATATTGCAAGAGATTTGTTAATTGAAATAACCTCCGGCTTGCTTGTTACAATTGCCGGAAGAGAATATTCTTCAATATTTTTATCCTCGTCCTCGTCCTGTATAAAACTTTTATTACCTAATAATGACACTTTATCTTTTCTCTCTGTTATTACTCTTTAAGAATAATAAATTTTCATATAAATTAAATTAATCTACTTACTAATTTTCATAACTATAGCTTGAAGCTGATACGGTAATCGGTTGTGTAAGCATCAAATCAATGCAGGCATTTGCAGGAATTTCGACATCATTTCCCTTATCCCAAACAGATTTTACTAATCCTCCGCCGGCACCTACTGCAGTACCCAGAGCTGCTCCGCGGCCGACTTCACCACCCGCAAGAGCACCAAAAACTAATCCTGATAATGCACCGGCCGCACTGCCTACGGCAAGATCTTTAGCGTACTCTTTGGTAACGTCCATTTTGGTACCGCCAATAAGAACTCCAGTATTGTCGTCAGTTTTAATAACTGCTGATATTGGAATTTGAGTTCCGTACGGAGTCAAAATTTGTGTAAATCTTATGCTGAGCTTACCGTTCATACTGCCGCGTTTAGCTTTTGAAGCTTCTACAACTGTACCGGATATAGTACTCCCAACAGGCGCAATAAGCTTGTTATTATAATAAAAGTCAGAATTTAAAGCCATCGTCACCGTTTGCCCTACAGAAGCATTTTGAGAAGATAACGGTGTTGTTAACATTGCCGGTAAAGATGTTCCGGCAGGCACCATTATAACATTGCCGTGCAAAGGCTGATTTGTGCTATACTGCATAGGTTGTTGAACATATTGACTATTATAAACCGGCTGGGTTTGAACTTGTTCAAATGAATAATTAGAAGCAGCCTGAGCCGCATATTGTATACAAAAAGACATTAAAATTAATGTTGTACATAATTTATTCTTCATATCGGTCTCCCCCCTTATTACATTTTATTATCAATGAGATTTTTGTCAATTTATTAAAGTATGCGTCATATGAATTGGAGCAACAAGTACTATTATTAAATCCGCTCCGGAAGCTATTGTAACATGCTGCCCCATCTGCCTTTCAGCCCCGGGAACACACTGTAAAGTTCCCATTGCTCTGAACATTGCCCACCGTTGGTAATGCGGTGTCCGGATATACTTTGCCGGCGGTGTTAAATTTCCCCCGATTATATTATTATTTGCATTATAAATATAAGCCTTTATCGGAATTTCGTATCCGTCAGGAAGATACATTTTGTTGACAAAAACTCTCATTGCCGCATTTGTACCTTTTATTGGCTCATTCTTTTTATCTATGTACCCTGAAAGCTTTGTTCCTTGCGGGATAACATTTTTATTATACAAATATAAATCTGCCGTTGTTTCGAAACTTACTTTATCTCCCTCTTCACAATATGCAGTAGAGAATTCCTGCAGTGAAATAACGGGGATATGCGTTCCCGTCGGGACATCAAACTCATCATAATCTCTTAAAGACAACTCTCCGGTACAAATTGTCACACTATAAAATATAAATGTTAATAAAATAATCAGTACTCGCATTACTATATTATATAATGCATTATACTTAAATGTAAACTTTTAAGATTCATCCGCTTGTTCTAAGTATTCTTTTACAAGATTTATCGGTGTCGCAAAACCAATACCTATATTGGATATATTGTTATCAGGATTATAAATTGCCTGATTAATACCTATAATTTCACCTTTTGCATTTAATAGCGGACCGCCCGATGAACCGGGATTTATGGCAGCATCCGTTTGAATTCGATTTTTTGCATAATCAATACGTGATACTATACCCTGAGTAAGTGTTCCGCTGAAACCAAAAGGATTGCCTATTGCCAAAACTTTTTCCCCGACCTTAACCTTCTCGGAATTACCCAATTTTACCGTCTTTAAGTCTTTTCCTGCATCTATTTTAAGCAAAGCAATATCTTTGTTCTCTCCCAATCGCTTTAAAACTTTAGCAGAATAATTTTGCCCGTTATTAGTTGTAACAACTACTGATTTTCCGACATCTATAACATGCGCGCTAGTTAATATCACACCGCTTTTATCAATAATGCATCCCGTTCCGCAGGACAAACCATCAGAAAGCTGTGAATCTACCATAACAATAGCCGGATTAATCTCTTCATATATAGAAACCGCACTTTTTCCCAACTTACCAAAAGATAGAACCGGTAAAGATATCAGCATAAGCAATATTGTCAAAATAAGTCTCTTATACATATACTCTCCTGATTTTAATTTATTATTATTAAATATCTTTGATAAAGACAATTACCGCCAGAATAGCTTACGGGATATATATTGCAAGGTTTCAAATTTTAATGTATAATGAACAAGATGTTTTGTCACAATCAACACAAAAGGAGAAAATTATGTCAAGAATTGAAAGTTTTAAAAGAGCTTTAGAAGAAAAAAGAGCAGTAAAAATTATTGCAGGAATAGATAATTTTGACGTAGAAAATGTAAAAAAAGTTGTTAATGCCGCTTCAAATTCCGGAGCAAGCGCAGTCGATATATGTGCAAATCCTGATATCGTAGCAATGGTCAGACATATGACTGATATACCTGTATTTGTATCTTCTGTAAACCCGCAAGAACTTGCGCATGCAGTTATATTAGGTGCCGATGCCGTAGAACTCGGCAACTTTGACGCTTTGTACAAAAAGGGACAATCTTTCACCGCAAACCAAGTTTTGGAACTTGCTAAAGAAACAAAAAGACTCATAGGTAATGACGTATTTTTCTGTGTAACTATACCCGGAGAACTTGAAATTTCTGAACAAATTGAACTTGCAAGAGAACTTGAAAATATCGGTGTAAATCTTATTCAAACAGAAGGGCATTTTTCAAATGAAACACCTTCTAATGGAGTAAGAGGTTTATTAGAACGTGCAGAACTCACTTTATCTAATACAATAGAACTTTCAAGAAATATTGAAATTCCTATTATGACTGCTACAGGAATTAACCCTACAACAGCATCTTTAGCATTTGCTGCCGGAGCTTCCGCTATAGGATGCGGTTCTTGTATTAATAAAATGGATTCTGAAATTTCAATGTTAGCAGTATCAAAAAGCCTTGTAGAAATTGCAGAACGTAATGCGCAATATACTGTTGAATTAGTATAAATTAAATAACCTAAAATGCAAAAAAAAAGACTTCTCATAATTAATGAGAAGTCTTTTTTTGTAACGAAATGTAACAATTTAAAAAAAAGGGGAGAAAAACATTAAAGTTTTCAGTGCAAAATGCCGTAAGACATGTAAAGGGACAAGCAAAAGGACAGATAGAACAT
>CALUVJ010000074.1 GCA_944324195.1 Candidatus Gastranaerophilales bacterium | reverse complement strand
GATGAACGTCTTATGTTTTCCAATGCCTTTATTGCTTTATTATGCACTGTTTTTGCATATTTGAACGACAGGGCAAAAATGAGGCTTTTAAGATTTGCCGAAGCAGAAACGTTAGATTATATTGGCGAACGAGTAAATTGTCCCCGGTTAGGCAAAGAAAAAGCAACAGCAATAGAACGTTATAAGTTGGCAGCACCTTTAAGCATAAATGTTCCCATTCCAATGGGTTCAACAGTAACACCGGATGGTGTTTTGGTATATGAAACAACCGTTGCAGCTTCAATACCTGCAGGGGAAACTTATGTTGATATTCCAATTCAGGCACAAGAAGGCGGAAGTGTCTATAATGATTATGCTTTAGGCTCTATCAACACACAGGTTAGTAATGTCCCTTATATTGCATCTGTTGAAAATGTTAGCGTACCGACTGGAGGAGATGACGGTGAACCTTATCCTTTAAGTGATGCTCATCCTGCTGGCGATGATGGAACTGGCGATAACAACTATCGGGAAAGAATCAGAAAAGCACCTGCTGGTTTTTCAACCGCCGGCCCGGAGGAGGCATATGAATATTTTGCGTTGTCGGCTGATGCAAGTGTCGAAGATGTTAAAGTTGTATCAGAGCAGGCCGCCGGTCGCATAGATATAACCGTAACAACAACGGGCGGACAAGTTCCAACTGAAGATATTTTACAAAAAGTTCTCGCAAAATGTTCCGATAAAACGGTGCGGCCAATGAATGATGATGTGCATGTGTATGCCCCGGAAGTTGTTGAATATGATATTGAAGTTGAATATTTTACAACTGAAGATACAGAAAGCGATGCGATCGCTGCCATTGAAGGTGAAGGAGGAGCCATTGATCAATATATAAGTTGGCAATCAGCAAAAATAACCCGTGATATTAACCCGGATAAATTAAAATCACTCATTGTTGCTGCAGGTGCCAAAAGAGCAAATATTATAAGCCCTGTATTTACCGATTTAGACGTTACGGAAAGCGTTACGTCTTATGAGGTTAAAGATACGGATAACAATATAAGATATGTTGCTGCTGAAGGTGAGGAAGATGCAGCAGTTCCGGTTAATACTGATGTTTATATAAATCCGAGATTGACCGGTGAAAGCTCAAAAGCAACTGAAAACCAATATACATACACTGGGAATAGTATTTTATCCCCAAAAGGAATTGGAGAACTTGCTATTTTTTCCGGAACTTTATCTGTTTCGCATCAAGTAGAAGGAGAATAAAATATGAAATTAAAAGATATTAATTTTATAAAACTTCTCCCGGCATTTATGCAGAATGATGAATGTGTTAAGGCATTAAGTAAATCCATTGATGAAATATTTCAACCGACAGCGCAGGATTTGGAAAAATTAAGCGATTGGGATCGCATAGATAACATGACTGAATCAGAGTTAGATTATCTGGCATGGGAATGTGATATTACGTGGTACGACAAAACCGCAGATATTGAAACAAAAAGGAGTATTTGTAAAAACTCAGACAAAATATTCATGACACGTGCAACGGTTTCAGCAGTTGAAGAAGTTATCTCAACATATTTTTCTAATGCAAGATTAAGAGAATTTTTTGAAAGATCTAACGGCCAGCCTCATTATTTTAAAATCGAAACTACGGACGTGAGTTCATACACGAATAAATTAGATCTGTTTTTGAGTACGCTTGAAAAAACAAAAAGAAAATCCCAATGGCTGGAAGCAATTGTTCTTATGCTAAGCGGTTCCGGTGGATTTTATACCGGAGTGGGCTTAATTGAGCGCAGAAAAACAATCTTTGATTGTACTGAATAAGAGAGGGAAATATATGACAACAAATTCAACCATTCAGACCTGCATGACAAATGCAGGTCTATCTATATTAACGCAAGCACAACTTGGAGCAACAATCGAATTTACAAAAGTCAAAATTGGCGATGGACAATTAAACAATATTGATCCTGAAACTTTAACAAATTTAGTTAATCCGCTTCAAGAACTTGAAATTTATCAAAAAGAAACTTTAAGTGATACGAGTGTTTCAATAACAGCATTGATAACGCAAGCAGAAACCGGATTTACATTCCGTGAGATTGGTTTGTATGCGATAGATCCGCAAAGTGAGCAAGAAGTTTTATACGCATATGGCAATAAAGGCGATAGTGCAACATATATTCCTCCAAATACAAGCAGCGTATCCGTTGAAGAGGAAGCGTCTATTGTTGTGCAAGTTGATAATGCAGAAAATGTCGTTATCCAAATATCACAGGAAACGGCATCAAAAGGGTGCGGAATTCCGCCTTCAATTTGTACAAACCTTAATATTACAGAAGATGGCAATTCCCGAAAATTAACCTGGAACGATCCGAAAAATACTGTAATTGATATGTTTACATTGTGTACCTGGAAAGGCACGATGATAAGAAAGAAATTTGGCAGTTATCCTCAAAATGAAACTGACGGTATATTCGTAACGGATAGCACTGTATGGGGGCAATATTCTCAAACTCCTTATGTCGATTCAGATGGCGCCGGATATTATTACAAAGCCTTTCCGTATTCAACGCATGATGTATATTGCAGAAATGCTCAAAATGAATTTGGCACTAAAATCTATGAATTTACAATAGATGATAATGACAGCAACCCATTTACCGCTGTACAATATGTCGGTGAGAATGCCGATTATACACCTGCATACATGGATTACAACACCGGAAAATTCAATTATGGTTCATGGGAAGGGGCCTTTTTTATGGGGCTTATGCGCCCTTGTATGCTCAAATATGATGGTACTGTTGATTATTATTTAGATGAAAATGACCTTGGGCTTAAAGCAGATGGTGTAACACCTTCAGATAATAAAAATACCTCTTATGGAGGTAACGCAATGCTGCAAGTTGGGCAGATTTGGATAAAAGAAGAAAACGTTAACGGCCGAAAGCATATTTGTATTGCCAACAAAAAAGTAGATGATGATTATGATTGCTGGACACACTTAAAAGCAGACGGTACTTATAAAGAATATTGTTATAGAGCATTATATAACGGTTCTTTGATAGACAATAAAATTCGGTCACTATCCGGTCAAGAATGTTGTCGAAACGTTGCAGGTAATTTGCAGTTACAATATGCAAAAGCAAATGGAAGCGGCTGGAGGGCAGATGTTTATAACTTCAGAAGGTTGATAAACTATCTCTTAATTTTGATGAGCCGTTCTCTTGATATGCAAACAGCATTTGGAACTGGTCGTTATACCGGCTATGTCAGCACCTCAAATACTGGTCAAATTATTACAACCGGAACAAATGATAAGAAAGGACGTTTTTATGGTGATGATAGCAACGGCAGAGTTACAGTCTTTTGGATGGAAGATTGGTGGGGTGAAATTTGGAAATTTACAGAAGGGATTATCCAGAGCGGCGGAAAACTTTTGTATAAAATGTGCGAAGGCACTCAGGACGGTTCAACCGTGTCCGATTATAATTCAGACGGCACCGGTTATATTGATTCAGGAGTAACATTATCTGGAACAATAACAGAGTTGTATATTAAGAAAATGCAACTTGTGCCTCATCTCGGCTTAGTTCCTACCGGCGAATCCGGGGGGTCCTCCTCCACTTACTATTGTGATGGAATGTGGTCAAATAGTACTGTGGTAGGCTTCGCTCGTTTTGGCGGTAATCCGGGCGACGGGTTCTTGTGTGGCTGTTTTGCTTTCACGGTGAACAATCCGGTGTCGCGTTCCGGTTGTGTCTTTGGCGTTGCGCTCTCTTACTTATAACCTCTTTGAGGGGGGTGAAACGGGGGGAGCCTTCCCCCCTTTATTGAGCCGTAAGGCTCATGAAAATATTTTTTTTAGAGGTGGCATGTAAAAGATGGCAGATTTTTTCTGTTCATGATATATTTTTCATGTCATTTGATTGTGTTGCACATTTAAATAAGGATAATAAATTGCGGGCTGTACTCCTTTGGGTTTGTCCTAATTGAGTTTAGTGTTGCACACTCGCTTATAAGGGCAATAAATTACAGGCTTCGCTCGTTTTGGCGGTAATCCGAACAACGGGTTCTTGTGTGGCTGTTTTGCTTTCACGGTGAACAATCCGGTGTCGCATTCCAATTGGAACTATGGCGTTGCGCTCACTTGCTAAGGGTAATATTTTACAGGCTTCGCTCGTTTTGGCTCGAATCCGAATGACGGCTTTTTGGTCGGTCCGTTTTCGTTCAATGTGAACAGGGCGGTTTCTCACTCGAATTGGAACTATGGCGTTGCGCTTACTTGCTAATTTTATAAATACTTACAATGTAAATTATTGTCCTCGCCCCTTGGCGAAAATCAACCGAAAAAGAGGCATGGATTAGTAGCAGAGTTGAAAGTCCGTGAGGTTTTAGTAAGAGATAATGAAAAGTTATAACCACCTCTTTGAAAAAGCTATAAGTGATGAAATAATGAATGCAGCCTTAACATGTGCTGCGGAAGGAAAATATAAACGTCCGGAAGTTCAATATATCCTTAAAAATAGAATCAAATACAGGAAAGAGCTCCGGCAAAGATTAATTGACGGGGCTCTTGTTCCCTTAGTTCATAATGCCACGATAAGAAAAGACGGTTATAGAAATAAAAAAAGAATAATTGTAAAGCCTTATTTTAATAGAGATGAACCGGAACAATGGATTCACCATATTGTTATACAAACAATCAAAGATATATTACTAAAGGGAATGTATGACTATTCATGCGGTTCAATTCCCGGACGTGGAATACATTATGGCAAAAGGTATCTTGAAAAGTTTATCCGGAATAATCCTAAAGAATTGAAGCATGTTCTAAAAATAGACATTCATCACTTTTATGAAAGTGTAAATATTGAAATTTTAAAAGAACGTTTCAGAAAAATAATTCACGATGAAAGAATGCTGGATTTAATTTTTTATATCCTTGATTCTAATGAGTATATTTTAGAGGGAAAACATTATAAAAAAGGGTTGGTTATTGGATTTTATCCTTCACAGTGGTTTGCAAATTTTTACCTGCAGCAATTTGATCATTATGTAAAAGAAGTATTAAAAATAAAATGTTATGTAAGGTACATGGATGATATTGTCATCTTCGGGAAAAATAAAAGGGAATTGCATCGACAGTTGGAGGCTATAAAAGAAAAATTAGCCGAATTAGATCTTGAACTAAAAAGCAACTATCAAATTTTTAAATTTGATTATGTTGATAAGAATGGTAAAAGACATGGGCGTTTTATTGACTTTATGGGGTTTAAATTCTATAGAGATAAAACGACTATAAGAAAAGGGGTATTTTCAAGGGCTGTTAGAACAGCACGCAAGATAAGCAGGAAAGACAAGCCTACCTGGTATGATGCTGCAAGAATTTTTAGTTATGTCGGTTGGTTTAAGCATACTGACACATATAAAGCATTTCAGAAATACATTGTGGCCAATGTTAATTTTAAAGTGCTGCGAAAAGTAATGAGTAATTATTCAAAAAGGAGGGCCAATGGCAGAAAATTGGAGAAGGGTCGAGAGCCTTGTAAAACCGGTTGAGGTTGATAAAAATAGTACTGCATCCGGTGTTTATGTGCGAAAAAATATTGAGAAAATAACGACACAGACTGAAACAGAGGAGGAAATTGAAAAATATTCATACTTAGAATGTTTGATGACACCAGAAGAATATCAGTCATATGAATTGAGTAACAACATTGTAAATACAGTTTTGGATAAAGATATATCCCCTGAAGGTCAAAAATATGAATCAGATTTAGATGAGCCCGTTCTATATACGAACGGGCTTTATTATAAGCCGAGTTACATAAATGACTATAAAAAGGTAATGGATGATGTTAAAACAGCCCTTGATATTTTGGAAAAGTGCGGAGGTGAAACTACTCAAATATTAGGAATGAAAGTTACGGTTTATGATGCGACCGGGCTCCCTGCAAATGCAAGACAAATGTCCATTGCTGAAATTATCCAACTTTATTTTTTCCTATATTTGAAAAAAGAAGAATTGTATAACACTTATAAAGCAAGTAAAGCAGGAGAAACGGAGGAAGAATGAGAAAATTAACTATTTTATTAGCAATTTTAACGTGTATCAATGGCGCAGTTTTTGCAAGCGAAGAAACTGCAGCAATACCGGAACAGAATTTTGATGATAACAGGGCTGTTGTTTCCATACAAAAGCAGCCTTCAACTGAAAATATGCAAAAACAGGGGGTTAAAAATAACTGGTTCTGCATAGTGGTACAGGTGAACGGAAAAATTGACGGCATAAAAAATAATGCTGAGGAACCTGCAAAATAAAAGGAGGAACAATGTTCAATTTTATCAAAAAAAGAATTTTAAAAAGTATTATAAATGACGTGGTTAAAAGCATTCCGAATTTAAAGGCAATAGCACGTCTATATATAGAGGAACACAAAGATGAAATTATTGAAAAGGTTAAAGAAACTATTAAAGACACCATTCTTAAAATTATTAAAGAAAAATTTTAGCGGGTGGGTTCTTCCAACAAAAAATGGGTTTCGATTTAACATAACGTGGAGATTTTGATATGGTACAAGTGCATTTTAATACTGCATTTGCCGGCATGAAACCGGAAGTTTTGAGAACTTGGTTAGATTTTGATAGGGCGCAGCTTATTGGCAGCGCCATTTTTACGCAAAATGATTCCTTAACCTCAAAAATTGTAAGATGGGCGGAAAGCTGGAGATGCGATGAAGGCGGTTTTATCCCTTCACACACAGGTTCTATAATTGAATATAAAAACGATTTATATATTTTTGATATGAAACCCATGAGGGCATCTGTTCAACCTTTGTATGATTATCTGTTGAATACCGAAGATAAATATGCGATTGTTCTAAGAAATTTCAACCTTGATACAAAAATGTTTTCTTTAAATGTTGCAGAGCATATTGGAGAGTTTTATCCATTTTTATCAGCAATAAGAAGTGTTTTTACTAAAAGACAAACTAAATGGGTAAGGCACTGTTCAGAATTACACCTTCGTGAATTACAAAAACAGGGATTATTCACTGACTTAAACCCGGAAATAACTCCGGATGAATTGTATCATGCACTAACTGAATCCTGCGAGGTGAAAAAATGACAACGGAACAATCAAAAGAATGTTTTGAGCAGCATAAAGTATTAAAAATATCATTTGAATCATCATTTAAAGAATTAAAAAAAGATTTTGATAATCTCAAAAAAGAAATAAAAACAATAATAAGGAACTGTATAACTATGCATTGCTTCTTTTTCGGAGGACCAAATCAAGAGGCCGAACATATTTCCTTTGTCGATAAGGTTAATATCATGTATGAAAATCAGAAAAATAGCAGAACCTTATTATTAACTTTTTTAAGTGTTTTTGGAGTGCTATTCATTAGTTCATTAATAGGTGTAGGAGTTCAAATACACACTATAAATAGGACATCAGAAGATTTAGTTGCAGTTGTTAAAAATTTAAAAGAAATACAAGAACAACAAAACAATATGCAAGTTGAAATAGCAAAATTGAAAATTAAAATTGGCGAAAAATAGGATAAATGAACGGAGGTACAGATGAAAATTTTTATAAATCCCGGACACGGGGGCAGTGATCCGGGCGCAGTTTCTAAAAACGGATTAAAGGAAGCCGAAGTATGTGCAAAAGTCTGTGATATTTTGGCTGATAGATTAAAATTAAACGGATACTCATATCAATTATATCAACAAAAACACAGTCTTTTTGAAGTTTCAAGAGAAGAAAATGAAAGCAATTCAACATTGTTTATATCAGTTCATTGCAATTCTGCTGTAAATCCAAAGGCCGAAGGAACGGAAACCTGGTATTATAAATATTCAATTCCCGGTGGTAATATAGCGCAAATTATGCAAAAGGAATTGGTTAAAAACTTAGGTTTAAAAAATAGAGGTATAAAATCAAGCGAGGATCTGCACGTGCTAAAAAGAACGAAAGCCACGGCAATACTTATTGAGTTGGCTTTTATATCAAATTCAAAAGAGGAGATTTTGTTGAGAGAGCAACCTGAACTATTTGCAAATGCAATATGGGAGGGAATTAAAAAAATCAAAGAAAGCATATAGTTTTATTATACATTGTTTTCTTTGTTCATATCGGACATTCTGGAGGGTAAAAATTTACCCTCCATTTTTTTGTGCTCATTTTTTAAATTCTTTCAATATACCAAGCAGAGATGCCAAAGTTGTTAAAGTTCCATTGAAATTGAAAATAAAAGTTATATTCCATAGAATTATCATCTTTAAAATTGTACGAATATTTGTTTAACTGCGTTTTTCTGTAACTTTCAAAAGCATCTTGTATAGCATTTGCAAATTCTTTTCTAAAATCTGCATATGAAATTTCTCTTTTTTGTCTTGTATTTCGATTAACTATAATCATTTAAACCTCCTCAATTGGCTGAATTTTATCAAGTTCAATATTATACTTTTTACCATTTTTATCAACACAAGTTGCAAAATCCACAGATACATCTGCATATTGATTAACCCAAGTATATAGCAGAAGTCCTATTTCGTTTGTTGTTAAATTTTTAACTTTTGTGCCGAATAACGTATAATTTTTTTCTATCATAATATGCTCCTTTGTTGTAACTTCTTTTGTAGTTTAACTTATTGTAGTTTGTTTTCAAGTCCTTTATGCAAAATATGTTCCATTGTTAAGATGAATTTAAGCCGCCATTTTAGGATTAAATAAAACAAAAAAGACACCGTGCCGAGGGTCTAAATAGATTTTTCTTTTTTCTGAGAGTTCGAGTATCGTTGCAAATAGTCCACCATTTAAAACAACTAGAACGATTAAAATCAGAGCCTACGGGCTCTTTTTTAATGCTTTCGATACATTTATCCTTTGAAGAAATTATGGCAGACTTGAATTCAGCGAACCCAACTTCCGCACTCTCTTTTTTAAAGCACGAATTACTTATAATATGTCAGGGATTTTGAGAAAAAGTATCGCGAGTTTGACATGTAAGTCGGAAAGTTTTTGACAAAAAATAC
>CALUVJ010000073.1 GCA_944324195.1 Candidatus Gastranaerophilales bacterium | reverse complement strand
ATAACGCCGCTCATTGAAAATACTGCAATGAGATTTAACCTTATTCCTATAGAAATTGAATTTATTAAAGAAAACCACAAATGGTTTTTGAGAATATATCTTTATTCTTACGAGAAAGATATAACACTGGATGATTGCGAAAATGTTACAAGAAGTCTTAATGACTTTCTGGATGAACTTATTCCGGTTAAATACTATCTGGAGGTTTCATCTCCGGGGCTTGAGAGAAAATTCAAGTCAGATAAAGAATTTTTAATCTTTAAAGGCAGAAGAATCAGTCTAAAAATAAAAACTCCGCTTGAAGGTGAAACAGAAAAAATATTTAAAGGTGAAATTTTGGACTGGGATGACAATAACGGTTTAAAATTCCTGAGATTTGAGGACGGAGAAGAACTCGAAATCCCTAAATCAAACATACAATCAGCAAAATTATACATTGATTAAGATAAGGAGAATAAATAATGATTAAAATCGGAACAGCATTATTTGAAGCTTGTGAAGAGCTGGAAAGAGAAAGAGGAATATCAAAAGAAGTTTTGATATCTTCATTATGCGACGCTATGGTTGCTGCATACAAAAAGCACATGCACGTTAAAGAAGCTGCTAATATAGAAGCAATTTTGGACGAACAGACAGGCGAAATCGGTGTATTTAGTACTAAAACTGTTGTTGAAACTGTAGAGGATCCGGATACACAAATTTCATTAGAAGATGCTAAAGAAATAGATGACGAAGTTGAAGTAGACGATGAAGTTAAAATTGAAGTTACACCGGAACAGTTCGGCCGCATCGCCGCTCAATCAGCAAAACAAGTTATTACACAAAGAATCAGAGATGCTGAAAGAAATAATATTTTAAACGAATTCCTTGAAAAGAAAGGAACATTAACAACAGGTATTATTCAAAGAGTTGAAAACAGAAATGTAATCGTAAATATTGGTAAAACCGATGCAATAATGCCGCAAAAAGAACAAATTCCGCGTGAATATTACAAACCGGGTAACAGAATCAGAGTATTTGTTCTTAATGTAAAAGAAACAAACAGACTTCCTCAGGTTATCGTATCACATGCGCATCCTGAAATTGTAAGAGAACTCTTTGAACTTGAAGTTCCGGAAATTGAGGACGGCATTGTAGAAATTAAATCAATTGCAAGAGAAGCCGGTTTCAGAACAAAAATCGCGGTTTGGTCAAATGATCCGGAAGTGGATTCCGTAGGCGCCTGCATCGGGCCGAGAGGTTCAAGAATTCAAACTATTGTAGGCGAATTAAAGAACGAAAAAATTGATATCGTAAGATGGTCTCCGGATCCTGTCGAGTATATCGTAAACGCAATCTCTCCTGCAAGAGTCGTATCTGTTGATATTATGACAGATGATGAAGAAACTAAAGATGCTCTTGTTGTAGTTCCTGATGATCAGTTATCTCTGGCTATCGGAAGAGAAGGTCAAAACGTAAGACTGGCTCACAGATTAACCGGCTGGAAGATCGATATTAAGAGCATTTCTCAAATGGAAAATGAAGAAGCGACAAGAACTTCTAATTATGACTATAATGAAGATAACATTGAAGATGAAGAACGTCCTGTAGATTCTGAAGAAATTCAGGAAGAAATAGAAGAAGAAATGAATCAGCAAGCTATTGATGAAGAAGATATTCAAGAAGAATCAACAGAAGAAGTTTCAGAAGAAGAATAGTTGGAATTCAAAAGCGGAGATTAATATCTCCGCTTTTTTATTATTTTTACAGATTTAATTATTAATTTTGATTTGAATTTACCTCATCCTTATTATCAGACAATGAAACATCGTCTGAATTATTTTCCATATTTTTAATTTTTAGTTCTGCTTCTCTTGCTTTTAACATTGATTGTATTATCTTATCATCTTTGCTCTGTTTTTTTATATCAGAAAATACTGCTTTTAACTCATCTTCATTCAAACCCTTTGGACTTTTTATGCAAATAACAATTTTCTCTCTTCTAAAAGTAAAATATGAAGCAATTATGATTCCCCACAGTAATACACCCTGTACAACTCCTATAGATGGTATTGCTTCGCAAAGAGCAGCAATATAATTCCATAAATGCATCGCAATCCAGCCGGGGAAAACAATAAACCCGGCAGCAAGACAACATAAAACCATACCTAAAATTATTAAGCCTTTTATACCTTTAATTTGTATTACATTCAAATTCTTTTTCATTATTACCTCATACGCCTAATTCACTTTTATCATTTTATTAAACTCATCCTCATTTAATATTATAACACCTAAATTTTGAGCTTTGTCTAATTTTGACCCCGGATTTTCACCCGCCACAACATAAGAGGTCTTTTTTGAAACGGAAGAAGAGACTTTCCCGCCCATTTGCTTAATTTTTTCACCTGCTTCATCTCTTGTCATACTGCTTAAAGTTCCTGTCAGCACAAAAGTCTTACCTACTAATTCATTTGTTTTTTCTGCAGCATTATTTTCTAATGTAAAACCTAATTGCTTAAATTCACTAACCATTTTCATGTTTTCTTCGTTATGGAAAAACTCAAAAACACTACTTGCTATCTTATCACCAATACCTTCTATGTTTGATAAATCTTCAATTGATGCTTCGGCAAGTGCTGCAACTGAAGAATACTCATTTACTAAAATATCTGCAGTTTCTTTTCCGACATGCCTTATTGATAAAGCAGTTATAAATCTTGCCAGCGGCCTTGATTTACTTGCCTGGATTGAATTATACATATTTGAAGCGGATTTTTCTTTTACAAGATCTAATTTTAAAAAATCATCTATAGTTAACTTATAGAAATCAATCGGAACCATTACAAGCCCTAAAGTATAAAGCTGGTCTATTACCGAAGGCCCGACAAAATCAATGTCCATTGCATCTTTTGAGACCCAATATTCTAACTTAGCCTTAATAACTGAAGGACATTTATCATTTGAACAATAGAGGTTAACCTCTCCTTCACGAGTTTCTAATGGGGAATTACACTCCGGACAATTTAACGGCGGAGTATAAACCGGTAAATTTTCATGTTCAGGAGTCTCCACGACCTTTATAACTTTAGGTATAATCTCCGCAGCCTTCTTGATTAAAACCCTGTCACCTATTCTTACATCTAATCTTTTAATTTCATCAAAATTATGTAAACTGGCACGTGCTACAGTGCTGCCGGCCAAAAGTACCGGCTCTAATATTGCAACCGGAGTTACCGCCCCGGTTTTCCCAACCCCGATTTCTATATCAAGGAGCTTAGTGGAAATCTCTTCCGGCGGAAACTTAAACGCAGTAGCCCATTTTGGTGCACGGGCAGTAAAACCCATTTCTCGCTGGCAGGCAAGCGAGTCAACTTTTATTACCACACCGTCAGTTGCATAATCTAAATCAAACCGTTTTGTCTCCCATTCTTTGCAAAAATCAATAGCACCTTCAATATTATCAACCAGCCTTATATTCGGGTTTGTCTTAAACCCGAGTTTTTTTATATACTGCAAGCTATCCCAGTGTGTTTGAGGAAGCGTATCAGCCTTCTCAATAATTGCGGTATAAGTAAACATAGATAAATCTCTTTTTGCAGTAATTGTACTGTCTAATTGTCTTAAAGACCCTGCTGCGGCATTTCTGGGATTTGCAAAAAGCTTTTCACCTTTCTCCGAGTTCTCTTCATTTAACTTTTCAAAAGAAGTCTTTGGCATATAAATTTCACCCCGAACTTCAACATCTGCTTTCTCAAAAAGCTTTAGTGGAATCGCTTTAACTGTCTTTAGATTTTGAGTAATCTCTTCTCCTACTATACCGTTTCCTCTGGTTGCACCTTTTACAAATACACCGTCTTTATAAGTCAGAGCAATAGCAAGCCCGTCGATTTTCAATTCACAAACCAGCTTTATACCTTTGCCGCATTCTTTTTCTACACGTTCATACCATTTTCTTAATTCATCATAATTGTAAGTGTTATCAAGACTGTATAAGCGGTATTTGTGTTTTACTTCTTCAAAACCGGTACTTATTCCGCCGACACGCTGCGTCGGGCTGTCAGGAGTTACAAGCTCGGGATGCTTTTCTTCCAATTCTTTCAATTCTGCAAAAAGCTTATCGTACTCAAAATCGCTGACTAAAGGGTTGTCAAGAACGTAATAATTGTACCCCAGTTTATTTAATTCATCACGTAAAAAATTAATTCTTTCTATAACCATCTTCACTCCTTAATATAGCAGCCATTGTCCAGAATGCAAACTGAATCTGCGGTCTGAAAAATACCGTATCGACAATTCCGTGTATTAAAATACCCGTAATAGAGACAAGAGCACAGATAACATAAATTGATTTAATATTCTTTAATGCATTATTAACAAGCATTATTATAAAGCCGACAAAAGCTGCCAGAGCAAAGATTCCGCTTTCTACCGCTATTTCAAGATAAATATTATAAGCGCTCAGAGCATCAAATCCGGTTTTCATATACAAACCGTAAATTTCTCTGAAATTTTGGTTTCCTACTCCAATGCCCAAGAGCCAATTATCCTTGAACATCTCTATACACGAATGGTATACATTAAACCTAAATGAATTTGAACTGTCACCACGCATTGCAAATATAGAAAAAATTCTGGCCCGTAGTGCCGATATTGACAAGGCGACAACTGCTAAACAAGCGGCAGCAATACCAGAAATAGTTAAAAATGCTTTTTTATAAACAGGCTTTAGTGTTTTATATGTAATTAAACCAAGAACAATTAATTCAAACAGAAGCCCTATATAAGAGCCCCTGCAGCCTGTCATAATAATTGCCAGTGCTGCACACAGGAAACCAATTACACTCCATATCCTAAAATTTTTAGGTAAAGCTATAAAAGACGGAAGCAACGCCAGCAAATATCCGCCGAAAAGATTCGGGTTATAAGGCTTTAAAGTTCCGTAAACTCTTGTCATAACTTCTTCAGGATTAAGTCTTGATGTATCCTGCCAGCTTGAAATTTCACCAACAGAAGAAAAATTCTGTAAAAATGCAACAATTGCTTCAAAAGAAAGACAAAGAGCGTAAGCTAGAAAAATATATTTAATCTTATCCCTGTTACCTTTAAGATAATGAACAAGAGCGACATAAAAACCTAAATATGTTAAAGTTTTAAAAAAGCCTTTCAAACTCAGGTAAAAGAGTGTTGAGCCGGCGACACTTATTAATACAAAAATAAAATAAACAAGTAAAAACTTATCCGCCCCGGAAAGTTCAAATTTTTCGCCCGGAGTTGTTACAAGTTTTATTACCGTTAATAAAATTGCAAACATTGCAAAGTATCCGATAAAATCTGAACTGGCAGCAGTAGAAACAAATATTACCAGAAAAATATTTAAACCTATAAACCAATCAATAGTTTTCAGGAAAAAACTTTTGTTATACAACGGCATTGACAAATTTTGTAAAAAGCTCAGAATATTGTTAAAAAACATCTATGCCTACTCCGGTAACTAACTAACCAACCAGATTATCAATTCCCGCATCCTCAACTTCTGATTGAGAGGTAACTCTTACATCAGAAATTGTACCGTTTAATCGATAATTTGTGCCCTCCAATGTCACAGGGAGCCCTATTTTAATTTTATTACCCCCGACAACTGCTCCGTCTTTTGTTATTTTTGCCGTATCAGTAATAGTTACAATCGCGTCATAAATTGCAGATTGAGCAGGGTCTTTTATCAAAATATATTGTTCTTTTACTTTAGAAGTTGCTATAGCAGTTTGTCTTGCCTGAGAAGTTACTTTTAAAACACTCAATTCTGTATATGGAACATTTCTTATTGTTATAAATGTTTTATCATTAGCTTTTATAGGAAATTCTTCGCCCGTTACGGATACACCTCTCAAAAATACCTGAAAAGTTATAGGAGAAGTTGCTTCTATTTGCTTGTCTGCGGTTTGCCTAAAATGTTTAGTAGTAGCAAAACCTACTAATAATGCCGCAACTACGCCTAATACAATAATAATATCAACAATATTAAATTTTCCTAACAAATTTTTCACAGTTATTCTCCTTCATCAATATTAAAATTTTCAGGGATTGAATTTAGAATTTCATCAATTGTAGTGGTAGCACACCCGAACTGTTTAATAACAATTCCCGCTGCAATATTTCCAATCACAGCTGCATAAACCGGGTCTGCGCCTGCCGAAATAGCCAAAGTATATAAAGCGGTAACGGTATCACCTGCACCGGTAACATCAAAAACTTCAGCTTTATTAAATACGGGTATATGAACATATTTACCGTTATTGTCAACAACTACCATTCCGTCAGCGCCGCAGGTAATTAAAATTGATTCTGCACCGGACTGTTCCAGCAAAAGATTACCTGCACGCAAAAAATCCTGCTTGGTTTTTAATAAAAAACCGGTATGTTTTTGAGTATCAGGTAAATTTGGAGTCATTGAAGTTACACCGTAGTACTTGTTAAGGTTTCTTTGAGCATCTACAATGATTTTTTTACGATATTTATTGGCTATTCTAATTACTGCACTAATTACATTATCAGTAAGAGTTCCTATATGATAATCAGATATAATAACGGCATCATAGCTTGGGATAAGTTTTTCTGCCTCAGATATGATTTTATTTTCTGTTTCTTCAGACAAAGGTTCATCCGTTTGTCGGTCAACCCTTACAATCTGCTGTGTTATAGAATGTGAACAAGAACCGGAAATTCTTGTTTTGGTGATAGTTTTCCAAGATTTGTCAGTAATTAGAGAAGAACAGTCAATATTAGCATTTTCAAAAGCTTTTTTTAAATCCATAGCTTGATAGTCATCGCCAATCACACCTATAACGCTCACTTTACCGTCATTTATGCCTGAAACGTTATGTGCGGCGTTTGAAGCCCCGCCTAAAATATATTTTGTATTAGTATGGCGCAAAATTAAAACCGGAGCTTCCCTTGATATACGTTCCGTATCGCCATATACCATTTCATCTAAAGCCATATCGCCAATTACAAGAATTTTTGTATCTTTTAATTTATTTATAAGAGTAATTAACTTATCTTTATCTATATACATTTCAATCTCTCTTATGATTGCTTAATAAATAAAAGTCTTATATAATATACTTATATCATACTATAAACAAAAAAGAGAGTTTAGCATGGCAGATAAGAATGTATTTAATGATAAAGATTCAATGGATATTAATGAACTTGCGTCGTTAAATGACGATATCTCGCCGGAATTAATCGAACAATTACAGCAAAAATTATCCCAGGATGCAGAATCTTTAAGTGTACAAGGTTCTTCAAAAATTAAATCTAATTTTAATGAAAATGATGACACCACATTATTTGAAGAACCTGCAAAACCTGATGATAAAATTAACGAACCCCCAAAGGAAACTCAACCGGTTCACGTAAAAAAAGAATTTAATATAGATAAAAACTTTGATGATAATTTTATAAAAAAATATAAAGCAAGACTTAATAAGCAAAAAGAAGCAAATACACAAGAAAAATCAGCAGAAACAGAAAATACAATCAGTAGTGCCGCATTTTCAGATAATGTTTCAGATGAAAACATTGAAAAAGTTTCAAATGGTAACATTTCAGAAAGAGCAATTACACAAGCTCAAAAAAACTATAATGACAGTCTGGATTTTTTAGACGGAAATGTCAAATACTCAAAATACGTAATCTACATTGACCCGCAAAATGTTGATTTTATTGATAGTTTAACAGTAAAAGAACGTAAGAATTTAATTAATAAAATTTTGAGAGAGCAAGATGACATTGCAATCACAAAACACCGGTTCAAAGTAATAAATACAATTATAAAACATGCCGTAGTTGCAATTTTAACAATTACAATTTCAGTACCAATAATATACTTTACGATTAATGCGTCCCTGGAAGCAACAATTAACAATTATAGACGTTCTCAAACGATATTTCAAACTTTGTACAAGGAAAACGGCAAAATAACTAATATTAAGTAAAATTATATTATTTATCATTATCAACGATAATATTTGCAACAGCGGTACCGAGTTTATAACCTGCAATAGAAGCACATACAAAGCCGATTCCTTTTAACATACCCGGTAAAAACTTTAGCGACTTGTTAAAGAAAGTTTTTGTAGCACAATAATCTTTTAATGCAGAAGCTTGCTTAGCCATAAACGGATTAGATTTATATAAGCCTTCACGCGCAACTGCAATTCTCTTACCATCGACCTTCTTAATTACAGGCATACCAATTATTCTTTTAGCGGCGGCTTCGGCAGCGAACATTGTACCTAACCCTAAAGATTCACGAATAGCAGCTTCTTTTTTATCATCAGCAGTAATAACTTTAACCGCGCCTGTTAATGCTATCAAATGATTTATATAATTTGAAGTAAAATTAAGAACTTTACCAAAACCGTTTAACACTTTATCACTTTTGGTAAGAGCTTTGATAGATTCTTCTGCACTTGTAAACCCTGCAGCCAGAACATTGTTTGATTCTTTAGCAATAGCAGATACACCCTTGGCCGCATTTAGTACTTGTCCTCCTGCAATATCCATGTTCATCGCTGCAACAAAAGGGTTGCTTTGAGATAATGCTTCTGCACCGGAATTAGCTCTTCTTGAAGAAAATAAACTACTGGAAACAATTGATGGCATAAATGATGTAATTGCTAAACCTGATGACATTTACTAAAATCCTTACAACACTAACTATAAACACACTATATTTATATAAAGTAACAATGTAAAAAATAATTTCATATTAAATAAAAATCTTTACAAAATTTTACAGTATTAGAACATTTCCTTCTTCATGGAGAATAGAGATTCGTAAATAGAGAGCAAGCTTCCCTCACCAGCATGAAGGGGGGGGGGAATAGAATCTTTTCCCTCTCCCATATGGGAGAGGTCGCAGTCGTGCTTGAACATTGTGAAAGCTACGAATGCGGGTGAGGGGAGTAATTGGTGAGGGGGAGGAATATTTACCCCTGTCACTGCGAGAAAATCTTTGATTTTCGCGGCAGTCCATTTTTTTACTTTAACTTGTCGGGTGACATT
>CALUVJ010000072.1 GCA_944324195.1 Candidatus Gastranaerophilales bacterium | reverse complement strand
GTATCTATCAGAAGTATTAAATAACATATAAAATATTCTATCTTTTGCATATAATAGATACATGCTTAATTTAAAAAATAATGATAAAATATATTCATTCCGAAGGTTTATAATAACCTCCAAATCAAGAATCAAAAAAGAAATTACTTTAATCCACAGACAAATGAACCCTATAAAGATTTGAAAAAATCTTTTCATACAGTTCTTGAAAAAGCAGGAATCAAAAATTTCCGCTTTCATGATTTAAGACATACTGTCGCAACAAGACTTGTAGAAAAAGGCATAGATTTAACAGTTGTTCAAGAAATCTTAGGGCATTCTATGATTACAACAACACAAAGATATGCTCACCCTGTACCACAACGAAAACTCGATGCAATAAGTATTCTAAATGATTATTTAGATATATAAAATGTTCATTTGTTAATTCTATGAAGCCTTCTAACCGTATTAGGTTAGGAGGCTTTTTTTTTCAGTTGCTAAAGGTTCTTATCAGTTGAAATTTTTTAATTACCCACAGATTACCCACAAGGATTTTTGCATTAAAAAAGAGGGTCTTAAACCCTCTTAAAATGGCGGGAACGACGAGGCTCGAACTCGCGACCTCATGCGTGACAGGCATGCGCTCTAACCAAACTGAGCTACGCTCCCATATTTAATTGTCAATTGTGATAATGGCTCCGCTTGTCAACCTGCTTGTCTTGCTCCCGCAAGTCAACACCGTTGACTGCGCTCCGTCGGGCTTTGCCCTCCTTGCCTCACTGCTCGCCGCAGGGCAACTGAGCTACGCTCCCATATTTTGCTGTCAATATAACCTTTCGGCTACGTATACTAATATAGCCCGCTAAATTTTTTTTTGCAAGTACTTATTTTTATTGCCCGATTGGATAAGGCAAAACTAGTCATTTCGGGAATTTATTCCGGATCTTATTTTAAGTTAAATATAATCATTAAATCTTTTTCATACTTCCAGCTATTCTTAATTCCAAGAGCCGATTAGGCTCTTTTTTTTATGACAAAATATTTAGAAAACAGAAGTCCTTCAACTATCCAACCATATTTATTCGTGATAAAATGAGCTTACTTAAATAGAAGGATTACTATGATTCAAAATTGGCAAATACCACTTTTAATGACTATTCTGGCAGGTCTTGCAACTGTCCTGGGCGGTTTTTTCACTTTTCTTGTTAATAAAAACAATATGAAAGTCTTATCTCTAGGACTTGGATTTTCCGCCGGTGTTATGATTTTTGTTTCTTTTACGGAAATCCTATCTACCGCAGAAGGGCTTCTTAAACAGTATTATCCTGTTGATTATCACTGGATAATGTTCTGGGGGTTTATTGCCGGAGTTATTATCTCTAAATTAATTGATACTTTTATTCCGGATCACGTAGAAGAAGATTTAATCTCGGAAGGGTGTGAAAAATGTAATCGTACACACAAAATTAAAAGAGCCGGACTGCTTACAGCAATTGCCATTGCTGTACATAATTTTCCGGAAGGTCTTGGAACTTTTCTCGTATCATCTCAGGATATAGCAATTGGGATTTCTGTTGCATTAGCAATAGCGCTTCATAACATTCCGGAAGGTATTGCTGTTGCCTTGCCTATTTATCACGCTACGGGCAAAAAGCGTATGGCGATATGGTATTCTTTCTGGACAGGAATGACCGAACCTATCGGGGCTCTGATAGGATTAGCCCTTCTACACTGGTTTTTGCCGCAGGTATTTGTTGGATTCTTCATGGCGGCAGTTGTAGGAATTATGATTTACATATCCTTTGATACGCTGCTTCCGCTCTCTCACGAATACGGTGACTGGCATTATGCTATAACGGGAATTATGTCCGGTGTAATTGTTATCTGGGCAAGTCTGTTATTTTTAAACGGATACTAAGTAGTTTTATCTAATTTCTTTGCTTTTTCAAGCTGCTTTTTCAGGCGAGTTGCTTTAATTTCAGCTATAGCTTTTTTGAGCTGGTCAATAAAAAACTCTAATAGACCGCTCTGATCCGTGTAGTATTCTACTAGTTTGTCATCGTTTTTACACTTTTTCATTAAATCAATGAGTTTCATATCCTCAAGTGTGTATTCGGTAATTTTTTTATTGTATTCGGCTATTTTTTTCTTATCCGCCGGAGTTAATTTTAAAATAACACCTTTGTATTCAGATTTTGGAATAAGTTTACCATTAAAGGACATACTGTTAATACTTGATATATTCATCTGTTTATCTCCTGATATTCTTTCAAAACCCGATAATTAAAAAATTTGCTATGTGAATAAAAAAAGTTTTTAATGTATAATTTAATCAAAAAGAAAGGGAACTTTTTATGACAAATTTATCACCATTACAAATTGAAAGATTAAAATACCAGCCAAAGTTACCTTCTTCTCTGGCAAACGGTATTAATCACCTTGTATCTCAAGAAGGTTCTGCAACAGAAGCAGTTGCAAATAAAGAAGAAATTAAAGCTTTATTCAAGAACACATACGGAAAACCAACCGTTACATTCCAGACTTCGACAGATACAATCGCAAGCAAACAGAGGAATGTCGGCGTAATTCTTTCAGGCGGTCAGGCTCCTGGCGGTCATAACGTTATTGCAGGGCTATATGATGCTCTTAAACAAGCTAACCCTAATAACAATTTATACGGATTTTTAGGCGGACCTTCAGGTATTATTGACGGAAAGTACGTTGAATTTAATGATGAATTTATTAATGATTACAGAAATACAGGCGGATTTGATATTATCGGCTCAGGCAGAACTAAACTTGAAACGGAAGATCAGTTTAAGAATGCTTTAGAAGTTTGCAAAAAACTTAATATTTCAGCTGTTGTAATAATAGGCGGCGACGACTCTAATACAAATGCTGCACTTCTTGCAGAATGGTTTGTTGCTAATAATGCTGATATTCAGGTTATCGGCTGTCCTAAGACTATCGACGGCGATTTGAAAAATGAACAGATTGAAATTTCCTTCGGTTTTGATACTGCAACAAAAACTTATGCAGAACTTATCGGAAACATCGAAAGAGATGCAAATTCTGCTAAAAAATACTGGCACTTTGTTAAGATTATGGGAAGAAGCGCTTCTCATGTAGCTCTTGAAGCTGCTCTTCAGACACAGCCAAACATTACTTTGATTTCTGAGGAAGTTGAACAAAAGAAAATGTCACTTGCTTCAATTATTGATTATATGGTTGATATTATCGTAAAACGTGCTGATATGGGCAAAAACTTCGGTATTGCAGTTATTCCGGAAGGTTTAATTGAATTTATACCTGAGATGAAGTCTATGATAGCAAACCTTAACGATATTATGGCAGAGCTGGAAAATGATCCTGATTTTGTAAACGCTCCGACTATTCGTGAAAAATTTGATATTGTAGAAAACAGATTATCTGACAGCAATGCAAAGGTTTACAATTCACTTCCTGCTTTAATCAAAGGTCAATTACTGGCAGATAGAGACCCGCACGGAAATGTTCAGGTTTCTAAGATTGAAACAGAAAAACTTTTGATTGAAATGATTGCTCAAAAACTTGATGAGATGAAATTGGAAGGTCAATTTATCGGTAAATTCAATGCACAGGCACATTTCTTCGGCTACGAAGGACGCTGCGCATTCCCTTCTAACTTTGATGCAGATTACTGCTATTCATTAGGTTTCAACGCTTTTGCATTAATTAACTTTGGTTTAACAGGCTACTTATCATCAGTAAGAAATCTTACAGAAGCCGCTAATGACTGGATTGCAGGCGGTGTTCCTCTTACTATGATGATGAATATGGAAAAACGTCACGGGGAAATGAAACCTGTTATTAAGAAAGCTCTTGTTGAACTTGACGGTCCGGTATTTAAAAAACTGGAAGAAAACAGAGAGGACTGGGCTTTGAATGACAGATATTTATTCCCTGGTGCTATTCAGTATTTTGGTCCGTCTTCAGTATGTGATATTACAACCGTAACATTGCAGCTTGAAAGCCAAGAAAAATTAGACAAATCCAGATTAGCAAGAGTATAAAATTAAATACGAGCAAACAAAACAACCTGTCTTATCGGCAGGTTGTTTTTGTTATATAATAATTAAACGATAATAAAAAGGAGAAAAAATGCTGACAGGACCTTTTTTGGACAGAAACTGGATGGGTGAAAATAAGGATTATGCGACATCTGATATAATAATGCTCGGAATGCCTTTTGACGGAACTGTTTCTTATCGGCCGGGCTCACGCTTTGCGCCGGAACAGATAAGGCTTGCAAGCTGGGGATTAGAGGAGTATTCTCCGTATTTTGACAGACATTTGGAGGATTGTAATTTTCATGATGCCGGTGATTTAGAATTTCCGCTCGGAAACACGGTTAAGTCTCTTGATGTTATACGAAAAAATGTTGAAGAAATATACAGAGACGGCAAAAAAGTTTTTGGAATCGGAGGAGAGCATCTGGTTACGCTTCCTGAAATTCAGGCTGTTTCCAAATATGCAGACAATCTTGCAATTGTGCATTTTGACGCTCACACGGATTTAAGAGAGGAATATATCGGAGAGCCGCTTTCTCACTCTGCCGTAATCCGTCATTCGGCTGACATTATCGGGTTTGAAAATCTTAAGCAAATCGGCATAAGGTCCGGCATGAAAGAAGAATTTGAATTAATGAAAAGATATAATACACTTTGTCATAGTTATGAAGAATTAGATGTCCTAAGGGGCAAAAATATCTTTGTAACAGTAGATTTGGACGTTTTGGATACTTCAATCATGCCGGGAACAGGCACGCCGGAAGCCGGCGGATTAAATTTCAATGAACTTGTAGGATGGTTCAAGTATTTGGCAAAATTTAATATAATCGGGGCAGATGTTGTAGAGCTTGCGCCGGATTATGATGCAAGCGGAGCGTCTACTGCGGTTGCAACAAAGGTTATCAGAGAGTTATTAATGGTGCTGAGTTCATGATTGATGAAGTCGTACAAATTTTGAAGAACGCTAAGCAGCCGAGGAGCGAGTTTGTGAACCTTATGGACACATTTAACGACCCGTATCTTGTTTTGATTTCCTGTATTTTGAGTCTCAGGACAAATGACAGAACTACATATCCTGCAACACTTAGAATGCTTGAACTTGCAAGAACACCGCACGAGATGAAATCGGTAAAGGTTGAAGATTTAGCAAAGGCTATTTATCCTGTAGGTTTTTATGAAAACAAAGCAAAACAAATTATAGAACTTTCCCGCCAAATCGACGAAGAGCTTGGGGGAAAAGTGCCTGATGAGATTGAAGATTTGGTGAAATTCAACGGAGTCGGGCGTAAAACTGCAAACCTTGTACTTTCCCGAGGTTTTAACAAACCTGCTATTTGTGTCGATGTTCATGTTCACAGGATTTTTAACCGGCTGGGATATATCAAGACTAAAAATCCTGAAGAAACAGAGTTTGCACTTAGAAAAAAATTACCGGTAAAATACTGGATTGATATTAACACACTTATGGTAACTCACGGGCAGAATGTATGCAAACCAATTAATCCTAAGTGTTCTCAATGCCCTATAGAAAAGTATTGCAAAAAAATAGAAGTAAAGTAGTTTTATCCTGATGACTATGTAAATTTTTGATTTTTATTATACATTCATGTTATAATCAGTCAAAAGAGAGTGAGTGGTAATGACAGAAAAAATTAATTGTCCGTTTTGCGGGAATTTAATTGACGTAAATGTCATAAAATGTGACAATTGCGGTTCTTTATTTCAAGAACCCAATTTGCCGGACATTAAATTTAAAGAGCTCGGACCTTTTCTGGCAATAGATCTGCTGACATTGGGATTCTTCTCTACGGTTTGGTTTTTTATTAACGGAAAAGCTATAAACAATCTTGTAGAAGGGAAAAAAGATTGTATAAAATTAAATTGGCTTTTTATGCTTCTTGCTGTTAACGGAGGATTTTATATATTTGTTTTTTATAATCATCCTGCATTTTTAGTATTTTTCTCTGTTATACAATGTTTAATTTATATCGCATTATCTTATCGGGTATTGAGAATAATTCAAAAATATACTGCCAGAATATATGATTCCGAAATAATCTTTAATCCGCACTATGTGGTTATTTTTAACATTTTTTATTTAATTCATTACATCGAAACATATCAAAACAGAGTCTCACATACACATGAATATTTTGACTGGAAATCACCGCAAGCAATATTTTTGATTATATTGCTTATAATCATAATTTGCATCTTCCGCTTTTATAATGAAGTACTGTGGCTTTTTCATTAAATCGACAGTTCAAATGTAGACATTTCATTAACCGCGCTGAAAACAGTACAATTAGCGGCATAAGCAGCCTTTGCAAGATGAATATTAACTGCATCCTGTACCGTATAACCGTTTTCTATCGCCGAAACCATTGCATTATCCAAAGCCTGTGCAGATTGTGCAACATTATTTCCGGTCATTGTGAGCAAATCTTCCGGACGAATATTGGAATAATAATTGCTTAAATCTACTTTATTATTCTCAACATCAGAACTCAATAAAGTAGGAGCCTGAGCAGCTTCTGATGCGTTTCTTCCGCTTACGGCGTCTCTGTTTTCTACTAATCCGGAGTAAATCGATGTATCTATTGATGATATTGAACTCATAATAAACCTCTATTTTTAGTTTAACTCGTTTTTAGAGTTTTTCAAGAGGTTTTATAAGAAATATTAATTTTGTATATACACCTCTTATTAAAAGCCCCCACCCTAATCTGCTTGTTTGCCGGCGTTAAACAAGTATTCGGATTTTGCTTACGCAAACCCCCTTCGCTCTCTGCCGGCAAGCCGCCTCCCTCAAAAGGGAAGGAATGTGTCGGGATTGCAACTCTCCCTCCCTTCATGAGGGAGGGCAGGGGAGGGTGATAACAAATTAATAAACAATTTAGTTGTCGTTTTATTTCTGGTAAAATAAAATTATGAATTGTTTTTTTAGAGATCAGCAGGAAGCATTATTTAACGCGACAAAACCTTACCAATATGTAGGCGGAGAGTTTTTGTCGTACAACAAAGACTGGGATTCGGCAAGCGTGAGGTTTGCTTTTGTTTTCCCCGATAAATACGAAATTGGGATAAGCAATCTCGGGGTAAGAATAATTTATGACAGAGTAAATTCCCAGCCTAATATGTTAGCAGACCGTGCTTACGCGCCGGAGCCGGATTTCAAGCCTGAATATCTTTATGCAGTTGAATCTAAAAGAGCGCTTAAAGACTTTGACGGAGTCGGTTTTTCGCTTCAATACGAACTTTCTTATCCTACTGTTTTAAAAATGCTGGAAATGGGCGGAATTACCGTCAGAAATAATGAGAGACGCGAGGATGAGCCGATTGTTCTGGCAGGCGGCCCGTGTACGTTTAATCCGCTTCCCGTTTGCGAGTTTATAGACGTTTTCTGTATCGGAGACGGAGAAGAAATGATGGTTGAGGTTTGTGAATCTCTTCAGAGAACCAAAGGACTCCCGAGAAAAGAGAGAATCGAAGATTTATGCAAAATAAAAGGCTGCTGGAATTGTGCAGCGCACGTAGATAACGGGCCACAGTATAAAGTGGTTGAAAAACGCATTGCGCCTTTAAAATTAGAGTACACCCCGACAGCTTATCCGATACCGTTTTCAAGCTCTGTACACGACAGAGCTATTGTAGAAATCCGAAGAGGGTGCGGGAGAATGTGCCGCTTCTGTCAGCCGGGGCACGTAACACTTCCTGTAAGAGAACGTTCGGCGGAAGATATTATCAAGATTACAAAAGAGCTTGTTAAAAATACCGGTTACGACGAATATTCGCTTTTGTCTCTTTCTTCCAACGATTATTCCAATATTAAAGAAGTCATAAAAGAGCTTGCGGTTGATTTTAATAAGAAAAAAGTGTCCGTATCTCTTCCGAGTCAGCGAATTGACGGATTTAATCTTGAGCTTGCAAACCTTATGCATTCCGTAAGAAAATCCGGAATGACGCTTGCGCCGGAAGCCGGAAGCCAAAGACTCAGAAACTTAATTAAGAAAAATATATCGGAAGAACAGATTATTAATGCTGCACTTACGCTTTACGAAAACGGATGGTCAAAGATTAAGTTCTATTTTATAGCGGGACTTCCGACAGAAACTCTTGAAGATATGGATGAGATGGCGGAATTATTAAATAAAATTAAATACCGCTCAAAACTTATTAAAAAAGAAAAAGGCTTGAATCACGGGTTTGAAATCACCTGTACGCTTTCAATTTTTGTTCCGAAGCCGTTTACCCCGTTCCAGTGGTGTCCGCAGATGGATTTGGACGAGGTTACGGAGCATATAAATTATTTAAAAGAAAAAACAAAACATATAAAAGGCGTGAAAATAAATTATCACGAAAAATTTGTATCTCAAATAGAGGCGGTTTTAACACGAGGAGATGCAAGCTTGTGCAAATATATAGAAGCTCTCTATAAAAAAGGCTGCTATCTTGATGCGTGGGGCGAGTATTTTGACAAAAATGTCTGGGCGGAAACGGCAAAAGAATGCGGATTTACGCTGGAAGAATACGCAAAAAAAGAGTACGGGCTTGAAGATACCCTGCCGTGGGATTTTATAAATGTAGGATTATCAAAAGAATGGCTGCAAAATGAATACCGTGCAGCATTCCAATGCGCCGGGCAGGGAAAAGAAACAGGGCTGATATTTACCCCAACGTGTGAGAATAAATGCGTAAACTGCGGTGTCTGTCCGTCTTTAAAGACTCATAAAGTAATGGCAAAACCTTATAAAGCGTCCGAAGAAGCTCAAAAAATTGTGTCGGTTGAGCCGCAAGATCCTTCAAGGGCACACAGAGACCCAAATATTCCTATATACAGATACAGGCTTAAAGTCACGAAAAAAGGACTTTTAAGATATTTTTCACACCTTGACTGGCAGAATACTTTTCACAAAGTTCTTGCAAGATGCGGGCTGAATATGGTTTACACTCTCGGTTTTAACCCTACAATGAAGGTGTCAATGGGAATTGCACTTCCTCTGTTTGCTGAAAGTGAAGGTGAACTGGTCGATATTGAGATTTATGATAACTTGACT
>CALUVJ010000071.1 GCA_944324195.1 Candidatus Gastranaerophilales bacterium | reverse complement strand
AGAGAAATTACAAAAGCTATTAATTTCAAAGACTTTGACGGCTTCAACCGTAAAAAAGTTCTGAATAACATTTATTATTGCACAATGACAAGTTATGATGAATCATTTAATTTCCCTGTTGCGTTTCCGAAAACTCACTTAAAGAATATTCTCGGAGATGTTCTGGAAGCTAACGGCATTAATCAATTCAGAACCGCAGAAACAGAAAAATACGCTCACGTAACTTTCTTCTTCAACGGCGGAATTGATGAGCCGCAACCCCATGAAACAAGAATTCTTGTTCCTTCTCCAAAGGTTGCAACTTATGATTTGCTGCCTGAAATGAGCGCTCCTGAGGTTTGCGAAAACGTGTTAAAGGCTATTGAGAACAAAGATTACGGATTTATTCTTGTAAACTTTGCCAACCCTGACATGGTAGGTCATACAGGAGTGATTGAAGCCGCAACAAAAGCTTGTCACGTTGTTGATGAGTGCGTGGGTAAAATTGCTGAAAAATGTAAGGCTAATAATATAACAATGGTACTTACAGCAGATCACGGAAATGCTGAGGTTATGGTCGATGAACATACAGGAAAACCGCAGACAGCACATACGACTAACGAAGTTCCGTTTGTTATAATCAATGCACCTGAAAAGATTGAATTAAAAGAAGATGGTGCGTTATGCAATGTTGCGCCTACAGTTCTCCAGCTTATGGGGATTCAAAAGCCGGCAGAAATGGATTGTGAAAGCTTAATAAAATAGACTTTCACCTCACCTAAACCCTCTCCTTTAAGGAGAGGGAATAACCAAGAGAGGATTTATGACTGAGACAAAACCTTTAAATATAGACTTATCACTCAAGAAAAACAATGTTGATGAATTTTTCTTTAACCTGAGCGAAAATCCGGAAGGGTTTAAAAATAAGGATTTCAGGTATACATTGAGTTTAATTTATCAACTTGTTGAGGACGAGTTTGAAGGTATTTTTCTCTCTCCTAATTCTCCTGTGAGAAACACAAGTTTTCTTTTGATAAATGACGGAACTGCCGAGAATCCAAAGTTAAGCTTTTTTGTCACTCCGACAAATAACTTCCAGTTTTATTTAAAATCCAAAGGCTCAATGTTTCGTTTTTCTTCTAAAGAAGTTAACGGGCAAATCGGTTATATAATGCCTTTGGATCTTGTTTTGGATTACTTTGGCGGATTTGGTGAAATTGTTGATTTTTCATCATTGACTCAAACTTTTGCGTATTTTAACAAACTTACGCATTTTGTTATGAAGTTAATTGAAAAATTGTACTTTATACCGACTGTGCACAGAAGAGAAGCCGCTTCCGGCAGTTCTTTCAGAATTGTCTACGAACCTATTATTTCTAATAAAGAATCTGCAAAAATTATTAATGAACTGGAAAATAATCTTCCGGAAAACTTATTTATAAAAGGAGTTCAGCCTAAAAACTTTGTGGAAAGATTCGTAAGAGAATATCTGAATTACCTTATTTATAAGTTTCTGGGCATAAAGGCATATCGCTTTAAAGATATAAAATCCGGCCACTACATGATTAAAGACCTTGAACAGCGCTGCCTGATGAAAGGTAAGGATGTTGCGGAAAACATTGCACAATGGTTTGATGAGCTTTATCTCGGCAAATACGATTTGATACCGTTCTTTAAAGTTAATAAAGTTAGTGATGACGAATTTGAATTAAAAATTCATATCAAAAACAGAAAAACTAATGAATGTATTCTGCTTGATGATTTGTACGAAAAAGACAAAATCTGGGATTTGGATACGGAAGATATCGGCAAAATTATAGAAAAACAGCTGAACTATGCAGTAAGGTATATGCCGGAGCTTGAAACATTGTTTGAGGATGAGGACAAGTTATCACTGACATTAAGTCTTAATGAAGTTTATAAAATTATTGCACAAACAGCTTATTATCTGCAAAAAGCCCAGATTGAAGTTATTTTACCGGAAGAATTAACAAACATAATTATTCCTAGAGCTTCTATCAATGCAAAAGTAAAAGCTTCACGTTCGGCAGAATTGATGCAGATATTCAATACCGTTTCATCAAATGCTATTTCTCTTGATGATATCTTAGAATTTTCTTACGAAGTTTCGCTGGGAGATGAAAAAATATCACTTGAAGAGTTTAACAAACTAGTAAATGAAAGTAACGGGTTGATTCAGTATAACGGCAAATATATTCTTGTGGATAAAGCTGAAGGACAGAAATTAATTGACCAGATTAAGAATGCTAATCACAAGAAAATGACCAGATTAGAACTTATTCATGCTTCTATGTCAGGTCAGCTCCAAAACTACGATTTTAACTATGATGAGGCATATGCAAATGTTATTAAAGACTTTGCCAAACCTGTTGAAGTTTCTCAGCCGGATGAACTTAAAGGCGAATTAAGAGCGTATCAGATGACGGGTCTTAAATGGCTATGGACAAACGTTTCTAAGGGCTTTGGCTGCTGTATGGCGGATGATATGGGGTTAGGTAAAACCATTCAGGTGATAAGTTTAATACTTAAACTTAAAGAAGAAAAGAAACTTAAAAATCCTGTACTTGTTATTTGTCCGACAACACTTATGGGTAACTGGATGAAAGAGCTTCAAATGTTCGCACCATCCCTAAAATCGGTTACATACCACGGTCTGGACAGAAAACTTGACTTGAACAATGACGTTATACTTACGACTTACGCCATTATGAGAATAGATGTGGAAGAAATGAAAAAACACAGCTGGGGTATGGTAATTGTTGATGAAGCGCAAAATATTAAAAACCCTGATACAGCGCAAACTCTTGCTATAAAATCATTAAAGTCCGATATCAAAATAGCAATGACAGGTACTCCTGTAGAAAACAGGCTGACTGAATTGTGGAGTATTTTTGATTTTATTAATAAAGGTTATCTCGGCTCATTAAAAGAATTTCAAAAGAGTTATGCAGTTCCGATTGAACGTTTCAAGGAAACTTCAAGAGCTTCTAAGCTTAAACTTTCCATTTCTCCGTTTGTCTTGAGACGTTTAAAAACTGATAAACACGTTATCTCCGATCTTCCTGACAAAATGGTTATGAATGATTACTGCTATCTTGCAAAACCTCAGGCAATTCTCTACGAAAAAACACTTAATGAAATGATGGAGAAAATCAGCGGATTTACCGGTGTAAACAGAAGGGGCAATATATTTAAGCTTATTACTGCCTTGAAGCAAATCTGCAACCACCCGTATCATTTCTTAAAGAGCGGAGAAATGTCAAAGGAACTTTCAGGAAAAACAGAAAAGTGCGTTTCGCTTGTACAAAGTATTCTGGACAATAATGAAAAAACTCTTATATTTACGCAGTATAAAGAAATGGGTGATTTGCTTGCAAAAATTCTTGCAGAAGAATGTGAGACCGATCCTTCCTTCTTCCATGGTTCACTTACAGTGCCGCAAAGAGAACATTTGATAGATGATTTTCAAAATAACAATGAAAGAAAAATCATGATACTTTCTCTTAAAGCGGGCGGCACCGGTTTAAACCTTACAAGCGCCACAAACGTAATCCATTACGACCTCTGGTGGAATCCGGCCGTAGAAGAGCAAGCAACAGACAGAACCTACCGTATCGGTCAGGATAAAAACGTTATGGTGCACAGGCTTATTACACTTGGTACTTTTGAAGAAAAAATCGATGAAATGCTCAAATCTAAAAAAGAGCTTGCCGATCTTGCCGTATATGAAGGTGAAAAGATTATTACAGAACTGTCAGATCAGGAAATTTACGATATATTCTCTCTATCCGCCGGCTAGGGGGGCAAATGTATTTTAAATGTATTTTAAATGCATTGTTAAATATTTGACGTAAGTATTCTGCAGGTACATTAGGGAGTAAAAATTTTTAAGGAGAGTACGTGATAAATTTCATAGTTAATACTTATTTATATTTGTATAATATTATTTTCTATATATTGGTAATCTTATTGATTGTAGTATTTTTTGTTTTACGCAGCATAAAGACTAATTCAAAAGCCGGAAGGCAAAGAAAATTTATTTTTATAGTTGTTTTTCTTCTTATAATCTACTCTTTACTTCCTTATTACTTTGAAAACAGAGCCAGAAACTACTTGAAACAAACCCCTAAAAACATTGATAAGGCAATTGAATATAGAACAACTGCCGCAAAACTATCCATAAACCCTTTTGAAAAAAATATGCTTTATAACCATTTGGCTTCTTTGTATTATGTAAAAAAAGATTATCAAGCTGCAGTGGATGCACATACAAAAGGCTGTAAAATTATCAAAAATCAAGAGCTTATAAGTACACTAATTATAAGCAAGGCATATGCTAAACTTGGCAATTATGACGAAGCTATAAAAATTCTGTTAAAAAAGAATAATATTGAAAGTGATGATTTAAATAAAATGCTTCTATACAATAATATTAGCTCAATATTTATGGAACTAAAGGCTTATAAAATTTCAGATAATTACATAAATGAATATTTCAAAATATATAATAAACATCGCTATATGCTGCTGCCGCCTTGTGAAATGGTAAAACGAAGAGCAGAAATATCAAAAAAAATCAACAGATTAGACCTTGCTAAGAAAGATGAAATATATATAAACAAGTATTGTAAATAAAGGAATTGCGAATTTATGCCAATATTACCGCCAGACAAAATTTTAAAATTAATACCGTCATTATTTGAAATTAATATTACAGAATCTCAAACAGGAGTCAATCTCTTCAGAAAACTTGAAAAAGTTTTGATTTTTGATGAAGGTTTTATTTATTTTGCAAATCCCGACAGTCTGCAGCTTAAATATAATTATAAAAAACACAGTTCACACATAATTGATACACTCTACTCCTTGAATAAAGAGCTAAAAATTTTCGTGTTCAGTAAAGGCGGAGCAATTTTAAATTCCGACGATAAACTCATCAAAGCTCTTGAATATACCAGTTTAAAATCGTTTATTGTTTCTAAAATTTCAATAAAATCAACTGTTTTTGGCTTAATAGTTTTAGCAAAGAAAGAAGAAAATTATTATACAAAAGAAGATTTAACAACTTTAGATGCGGTTTCTGCAATACTTTCTTATGTCCTAAAGGATTCTGAGCTGTCAAACGTTTTTAAACTCCAGCTTAAAGCGTTAAAAGACGGTATTATTGAAAAGAATAAAGCATATAAGACTATAAAAGAGCAAAATGAAAAAATACTTGAAGCAGACAAAGTAAAAAACGAGTTTCTGGCAAATGTTTCGCACGAACTCAGGACCCCTTTGAATTCTATTTTAGGCTTTTCGGATATTTTAAGCACCCAATTATACGGCAACCTTAATCAAAAGCAGGAAGAATATGTCAATGATATTAAAGTCTCTGCAACACATCTTCTCGGTATGATAAATGAAATTCTTGATATGTCTAAAATTGAAGCGAATGCGATGAAAATCGTAAAAAGCACCTTCTGGATTTCAAGAGCTGTTGATGAAGCCTGCAATATCCTGATGCCGCTTGCACAGAAAAAGAATATTACACTCAAAAAAGATATGCCCGCTGACTTTGAAGTTTTTGCAGATTATCAAAAAATCCAGCAGATTTTGTATAATCTGATAAGCAATGCTATAAAGTATTCACCTGAGAATGATACTGTAGAAATTTCTGTAAGTGCAGATGATGAAACATTTAAAATCACGGTTCACGACAACGGAATAGGTATTGATAAAAAATATCACGGAAAGATTTTTGCTAAATTTGTGCAATTGGATAGTGCTTACACCAAGAAAGAAAGCTCCACCGGTCTCGGACTTACAATAACAAAAGAACTGGTAGAACTTCACGAAGGAAAGATTTCGCTTGTAAGCGAAATAAACAATGGCTCAACCTTTATTGTTGAGATTCCTTTTTAGCAAGGTCGCTGTTAAAGTATCCGACAATAAACTTAAAAGTCTTTAATGCAGTATCAATATGCATCGTGCGCGGATTATTGGCTCTTTTTTCTTTTACCGTAATAGTATTGTTATTTAAGTCTACATCTTCGATAACATAGACATGCCAGGTTCTGCCGTCAAGCATTTTAACACCCGTTCCGATTACAAAGCTATGGTCCTTTTCCTCATCCATACGCTTAAAAAGCTCCATTACTTCGTTTCTGTACCCTTCTAAATCCAGATTAAAATCTGTTTCACCAATAACACGCGGCTCTACACCGGTAAATATTTTCATAAAGTGCGACGGCAGATTGTTTTCGAATTGATAAGTTTTAAACTTATCAGTAACTCTGCAAAACCAGGGCTTTGATTTATATTTTTTTTCATACTCGGCAACTGAAATATCCATACTCCGGATTATCTCATTCGGCTGCTGGCGGTAAAGCTTTTCATATCCGCTAACTACTGCATTTGTAGGTATTGTATATTTATCTTTCTCTCCGTTTTCCTTGTATAAGTAACAGTTAATAAGTTTTGGATTGTCATCATCGTATTTTATCTGTTCCTTTAAAACATTTCTCCCGTTTTCTGTATGAGAAAGAGTTTCCAGGGTCGTCATAAGATAACAGTCACTAAAGTGCTGTTTTGCATGCTCCAATCCGTCAATGTCTTTATCAGTAATTGACGCTCTAAATACAGGATAAGCAGAATTTATACAACCTAACATATCTATATTAAATAAAAAAAATGTTCATTATTGATAAATTATTGCAAAAATGTTACAATTGTAACCAAGAGGAAATTGAAGAATGAAAATAATAGTAGGCTCAGACCACGGAGGATTTAGTCTTAAGACTATAATAACTGCACATTTGCAACAACAAGGAATTGAAGTGGAAGATGTCGGATGCTATAATGAGGATTCTTGTGATTATCCTGTAATTGCAAAGGATGTTGCAAAGAAAGTTCTTTTGACTGCCGGTAAGGGTATACTCGTTTGCGGAACAGGTATTGGTATGTCCATTGCAGCAAATAAATTCAGAGGGATTAGAGCTTCACTGTGCAGTGACACTTATTCAGCCAGAATGACAAGAAAACACAATGATTCAAATATTTTATGCCTTGGAGAAAGAGTAATCGGTCCGGGATTAGCTCTTGATATTGTTGACGAGTGGCTTGTTACAGAATTTGAAGGCGGCAGGCATGAAAGAAGAGTAAATATGTTGGAGATAGAATGAGCGGAGAGTTAACTTCTTATAAATTTGCTTGCATTATTGCAAGATTTCTTGATGAAAAATTAGCAAAAAATATTTCTATACTGAATATAAGCAATGTATCTTCTTTTGCTGATTATTTTGTAATATGTTCCGCACAAACTAATACTCAGGTTAAATCACTTACTGAAAATCTGGCAGATAAAGTAAAAATGACTTTTACAAGACTGCCTATAGGCAGAGAAAATGATGCAAAAAACCGCTGGAATTTAATAGATTACGGTGATGTGGTTGTACATATTCTGCATCAGGATGAGAGAGAAACTTATGCCATTGAAAAATTCTGGAACCATGCTTTCAGCATACCTGAAGAAACATGGCTTGAAGAATCAAAAGAATATTCCGAATACGAAAACGTTGAGAGATAATTATGGATAAAAAAGAATTAAATAAAGCTATAGAAAAAACCGTTTTAAAAATGGCTTTGGAGCCTAATAATACTGATCATTACCATGAACTTGCAAAATATTACGCAATGGATAATCAGTATGAAAAAGTTATTTCCGTTTATGAAAGCTTGCTGGAAATAGATCCTAAAGATTTGCAAACACTCCTTAATCTTGGAAGCATTTGGTTCTATTCCAAGGATTATAAAAAAGCGTTAAAATATTTCAATCAGGCAATGCTTGTTAACCCGAGCAATTACCTTGTATATTATAATTTAGCTAATACTTATGCTGAATTAAAGAATTTTCCAAAAGCCCTGCATTTTTATAACAGAACACTTGATTTCAATTCGCAGGATCCGGAAGTTTATAATGCAATAGCTCTTTTATATCATGACTTTGAAGATTATGTGGAAGCGCGAGCATATTACGAAAAAGCTCTGTCACTGGATCCAGAAAACCTTACTGCGCTGGTTGACTTAGGCAATGTTTGCTTTAAACTTTTTGATTATAATAAAGCGCTTGAATATTATTATAAAGTTTTTGCGCTGGCTCCGGACAATAAGACCGTCGCATTGTGTATCGCAAATACGCTTGCAGTGAACAAAGACAGAGAAAAGTGCTATGATTATTTTGAAAAAGCAATTGCCCTTCCCGGTGACAATTACAAAGCTTATATTTGCTACGCTATTGCAAAATCTGACTTCAAAGATTATGAAGATGCAGTAGAATTGTACAAAAAAGCTATAGCAATTAACCCTAATGAAGCAAATGCCTATATATTAGCGGGTAATTTGTACTCTAATATCAAAAAGTACAAAGAAGCAGAAGAGCAGTACAAAGAAGCTTTAAAAATCAATAAGCTTGATCCGAGTATTTACGTGCTCATTGCAAATGTTTATTATATGAATAATGAAGTTGAACGCTCAATTTACTCATATAGAGCAGCAGTAAATATGCGTCCTGAAAATGACGAGTATAAACTAGTATTTATACAGGTTCTGGACGACTTTATTGATGAATACAGAAAGGATGATATCGTTGCAGCCATCTAGACAAATATATCCTATTGAAAGAATAATTTCAGCAGCATCATATTTAACTGCAGGAGGAGCAGGTTTTATATGGTTAATTATAGCTGCACTTTTGAAAAAACACGTTACACCGTTTCTGCTCTACCATATATTGCAATCCATTTTCCTTTCAATTTTGTACTTTTTGCTTGCAACATTTGCAGAATTAATTTATGTTATTTTGTATAGAATTCCTATAATAAATGCAATACCTTATTTAATAAATATGCCATTGCCTATTGCACACGGTTTATCAATAATCCAGTTAATTACTACAGCAATTATTTTATACCTTGCAATAACTGCGGGAATGGGGTTATACAGTTATATCCCGTGGGTTTCCGATATTATTAATATAAATACAGGTCGTAAATAGTTTTTTACGAATAGCACATTCCCTCTCCGACGGGGAGGGTTAGGGTGGGGGATTTTTCTTCTCTTCGCCTGAGAGAGAGGGGTAGGGTGAGGGTTTTCCCCTGTCACTGCGAGAAAATCTTTGATTTTCGCGGCAGTGCATTTTTTACTTTGACTTGTCGGGTGAAATAGGTTCGCGCTTTCCCCTCGCCCCTTTGGGGAGAGGGAAGAATTTCTTAGCGAGCCGTGCGAGCTTAGAAATTCGGGTGAGGGGTGACTGGATTGCTTCGCTGCGCTCGCAATGACTTGAAGCTGGCAGTTACACCTGCCAACCCAGTCCATTTATCCCCGCAATGTCGCATAAGTTCTT
>CALUVJ010000070.1 GCA_944324195.1 Candidatus Gastranaerophilales bacterium | reverse complement strand
CGAGCTTAGAAATTCGGGTGAGGGGTCCTGGATTGCTTCGTCGCTTTCGCTCCTCGCAATGACATCAAGCTAGTTATTGTCAAGCTGGCACCCACCCCGACCCTCCCTCTTTTAGGGAGGGAGTTAGGTTATCAATCCAAATATTCACCCCTCACCCTTCACTCTTCACGACTACTCCCCTACTCACTATTCACTACTCACTATTCACTAGTCACTAATAAAATCCATCTACCCTTTCACTACTTGATGCTGATATTAAAATTTATACTCAGGTATCACAAATTTTTCATTATTGGCATCTTTTTCTACAAACTGCAAATAATAATTCAACGCCTTTTCCTTAGCATTTTCATAAAATTCATCGGTTATAAGCTCTTTATGCAGTTCGGTTCTTTCGCCGGAATAATTCCCTAGAACTCTTGCAAATTTTTCAATATTTTCAAGATTTTCCCCTCCCGCATAAGCTTTAGTTTTGGCGTCTGTACCTGACGGGCGGATTTCTACATATTTGTCCGTAAATTGAAGGTATGTTCCGTCACCGACAAATTTCACCGACTTTAAGTTGTCGAAATTCAATTCCGCAAAAGCTCCGTTAAGAACTTTTTTAACCGAATCTAAATCAACTTTGCCTTCTTTTATGGCAATTGCTAATGAAAGATAGAATAAATCATTTTGAGTTCTTTGCTTTTCACCTTCGACTTTGGCTTGTTTAAGCTTTTCGATATCCGGCTCTGATTCGTTGTAATACGAAATATCTTCTCTTACGTCATATTTTGCAATAATATTGTTTTCGTCAAAAATATCAATTAAATATTCCGAAAGAGTTTTGTTATCCTTTTCAAGCCTTGCAGCAAGAGAAGAAGCCACTATTATTGCTTCAGTTGCACTCTTCTCTCGCATAGCAATAGCTTTTCTGCCGTTAAGGGATTCTATTAATTCTTCCGAACCCATAATCATACCGCCGGATTCTTCGCCGCCAAATATTAAACGTGGCTGCACGCCAAGGTTTATTGAGTTTCCGAAAACATCATCAACAATAACGTCTTTATCAGGATGGTTTTTAATTTGAAGTTCAACTTTTTTCATGATGTTGGCAATTTCTTTAAACCCTACCGGAACGTTAACAACTTTTATACCGTGCGCTTTGGCCCATTCATCCCAGGAAAGTGCGGAGGCTGTTGTTTTAATCATAAACCGCGGATGGTGTTTATATTTTCCGCTTGCTTTAAGCTGTTTGACTCTGTAATTCATAAGCATTAAGAACGCTTGATTTGCACTGTAAACAGTTAAAATTCTTTCTTCATCCAGCTGTATATAAGATATCCCGTAATCATCAAGCGTTACTGCGCTTCCTGCCGCTTCAATCTGGCATACCGTAAGTCTGTCATGGTCAGGGTCTGTAATTAGTACAACAGTCCCGAGCGGGTAAGTCTTTAGAACTTCATCGTAATGCAAAGATTCTATTACAGGGAAAAACTTTTCACCGTTTGGCCTTTTGGCAACGACAGTGGCATCTACCGAATAGTCATAGAAAACTTTATTTCCTTTAGGATCGGTATCATACTTGCCGATAGAATGGAAAAACGGATCCTCTTTCGTATTATTCCATACAAATTTATCTTGTATATCCAATTTTTCGAGTACACGGCTGAGTGTTCTGTAAGCACAGCCGCCAACGCTTTCAATAAACAATTTGGATTCCATTTTCTTTACGCCTTCCAAATCATGCGCAACGCCGGCTTTCAAATAACTAACGTACAAATCAATTCCGTCATTAAGTTTTGACATGACAGTTTCATCAATTAACGGATCATTTTTTGAACTGATTTTAATTTCATACACTCCGTCTTGTTCGGTTTTGTCAAAAATTTCCTGAATTTTATCAACAAATTCAAGTGATTCTTCCGGCAAATACTGGCTGCCCTGAGAGTTTAAGTCTTTTGTAGCGGTTTTAACGGAAATACCATGACTGGAGGTGATATATTCTCCGCCCAAAAGGTCAAGTTTAAAAGCTAAAAATGATGCAAGCCAAATAGGAATAGTCTTTCTGCCTTCAGGCAGGAGAGTTTTAATCCCCTGAGCCGCTTGAATTCTTGCAATTGCATCAAGATAAAGTGCAGAATTGTACCTGACTTCGCTTCCGGCAAGTTTTACAATCTCCCGGTCAGGGTACTTTTCTTTTGCCACAAGAGCTTTGGCAAGTGTTGCAAGAACAATCCCGACAAGATTGATAGGAAATCTGGTATCCTGCGGGAATAATATGTTCTGAGGCCCTCTGATTCCTGCAGTTGAAACTTTTGCTTCTTTTGAATAGTTTGCAAACCATTCTTTAAGATTTAAACCCTCCGGATTAGAATCAGTATGCGGGTATAAGTGCTCTTTTTTCAGTGTAAAAGTGAAACCGTTATCGTTGTCAAAGTTTAATAAATTCAAATTTTTTATATAATCAGGAGTTTTATCAAAAACATTTTTAAATAATTCTCCCTCTAATTCGCAGCTTGGTGTTAATTTATACATAAAATAGTCCTCTCCTAATTTGAATTCATTATATCATAAAAACTTTACATTTGTAACAATTTGCAGTTAGTGAGAATATCATAGTTTGATCGGGCGGGAGTTTCCGTACGGAAACTCCCGCCCGAAGCATGCCGGTTTTTAGAACTTTTCAACGCCGCATTTCATTTAAATATAGGGTTGAAAATTGAAAACACATGTTCTATAATATATATAGTATATACTCAATTTAAGCATAAAAAGGATTTTTATTATGACAATATCGTTTAGCGGTTTGGCTTCAGGATTAGATACATCCTCATGGGTTGAAGCTATGGTATCAGTAAAACAGCAGGAAGTCACCAAATATGAAACAAATTTAAAGGAATTGCAGACACAGAAAACGACTTTGAATGATACAAGAAGCGTGTTTTCTACATTACGTTCCGCAATAGAAAAGTTAACCGACGCAAAGTTCGGCGGCTCATTTGACCTGTTTGCGCAGAATTCGGTTACATCTTCTAATGAAGATATATTTACTGCAACCGTAACCAGCAGTGCAGCAAGACAGAATTATGATATAACCGTGCAGCAGCTTGCCACCACTACAAAAGCAACTTCTAAAGATGCTGCCAGTGCAGTTGCGGATGATGAAACCTTATTGAGCAATCTTGGTATTACTGCAGGTACTTTGACTGCATATGTTAACGGGCAAAAACATACGGTTAATATTGCCGAAGACGATACGCTGGGCGATTTAAAGGCCCGTATGGCAGAATTCGGCGTTAAAACAGAAATAGATGAAAACGGAGTGTTGAGCTTTTCAGCACAAAACGCAGGTGACACAATTAATATCGGTGCCACTACAGACAGCTCAAACCTTGTTTCATTAATCGGTTTGACACGCCAGGAGGACGGAACGTATGCTTCTACAAACTCTTTGTATAAAGCATCTGTTTCATCTAATTTAACTTCCGAAGATTCCGGTTTTAATCAGCAAATTACGGCAGGAACTTTTACAATAGGTGATGCAACGTTTACTATTGATGAAAATACAACATTATCCTCATTAATTTCTCAAATTAATAACAGTGAAGATGCTCAGGCATATGCATACTGGGATGATGCAACAGGAAAATTAAACATTACTTCTACGGTAGAAGGTGCTTCATACATTAATATAGAAGCCGGTACAAGTAATTTTACCGATGTAATGGGCTTCACAACATCCGAGTGGGATGAGAACGGTAATCTTGTTTCATCAAAAATGTATACTGATGCACAAACACTCGGTAACAACGCAATATTTACGGTAAACGGTACAACCATGACCTCAACTTCCAATACCGTAACATCAGATATATCAAGAATTGAAGGTGTTACATTAACATTAAAAGGTACAAGTACCGAAGAGGACGGCAATACAACATTGCAAGTTACCCAGGATACATCAGGGCTGGAAGATGCGGTTAATGAGTTTCTAGAAGCTTATAATGCAGCTATTGCAAAGGTTGAAGAAGTTACTGCAAACGGTGCGGATCTTCATGGTGAAACTTCACTTACAAGCCTTACAAGAACGCTGAGAAACTATGCAAACAGTTCAAATACCTCAAATGGCGGTGTTTTTAAGTTATTATCGGATATCGGTATTTCAACTGCTTCTGCTGACGGAAATAACTTGTCGACAGATACATATCAGTTATCTCTTGATTCAGATAAATTTATGAAAGCACTGGAAGAAAATCCGGAATCAGTTAAAGCATTGTTAACCGGTGAAAACGGTGTACTCAGTATGATGGAAAATGCTGTAGAACAAAGTCTTTCTTCTACAACTGGATATTTTGATATTAAGACTTCAACTCTTGATTCAGACATATCTAAAATGGAAGATAAAATTACCAGTAAAAACAACAGTATAGAAACATACAGAACCCAGCTGGAAAATAAATTCTACCAGATGGAAATGGCAATATCGCAAATGCAGCAAAATTACAGTTCATTCTTATCATAATAAATTATCAAATAACAAAAAAACCGGAATTAAATTCCGGTTTTTTTTACAAAATGCTATAAAAATATTGCATATGTTATTTTTATGTTATATTTAACTAGTATGATTGACGAAGTAAAATTAACAGAAAAAACATACGCACAGATTAATGATGTTTATAAGATAGCAAAAGTTCTTTGTTCTTATTGCTCGGCAAATTCATCATATGAAGGTATTAATGAGATCATGCCTATTGTAGATTTGCTGCTAAAATATAGTGATGAAGCGGTTTGCAATCTGCGTATATTAAAAGACAAAACAGATCCGGATGAAAATTAATATATTGAAAAATATATTTTATTCGGCAAAACAGAATTAAACAGCTGTGCTAATATTAATTAATAAGCGTTTTGGCGAATTTAAGGGATTCGTCCGTTATTTCGCCGCCTGCTAATTCTGCCACGGCTTTTAATTTGTCGTTGCCTTCAAGAACAGATATGTGAACGCTTGTTTTATCGTTTTGGGTCTTTTTAACGTACAAGTGCCTGTCTGATTTTGAAGCGATTATTGCCTGGTGGGTAATCATAATAATTTGCATGTATTTTGCGAGCTCTTTTACTTCGTCTGCGACTGCCTGGGATGTTTTTCCGGAAATTCCCGTGTCGATTTCGTCAAATATTACGGTTTCAATATTATCACTTTGTGCAAAAATTGTTTTTATTGCAAGCATAACCCGTGAGATTTCTCCGCCTGACGCAACTTTTGCGAGCGGCTTCAAGCCTTCTGAAATATTAGTGGATATTAGAAATTCAACTTTGTCAATCCCGTTTATGGATAACTCGCTTTTTTCAAAATGGATTTCAAATCTTACTTTAGGCAGCTCCAGCTTTTCAAGTTTTTCAACAATCAGACCTGAAAGAACCTGAGCATAATTTTTTCTTTTTTCAGAAATTTCTTCTGCAAGAACTTCCAATTTATTTTTTTCATTTGCAATTTTAGCTTCAAGTTCCTCTATATTTTGCGTAGAAAATTCTATATTTTCAAGCTCCTGCCGCAAGATTTCACCTTGTTTGATAACATTTTCAAGGCTTCCGCCATATTTTCGCTTCAGTTTATCTAATAAAAATAAACGTTCCTGTATTTGATTAATTTGCTCTTCGTCATTCTCCAGAGAACTTGAATATTCTCTCAATGAAGTCGAAATATCCTTTAAATTTTCAATCACGTCAATAAGCTGATTTTCTTGTTCTTCAAGTGAACTATCCATGCCTGAAGCTTTTGAAAGATTCATTTTTATTTGTAAAAGAGCGTCCATAACCGCTCCGTCGTCACCTGAAAGAGTCCAGTATGAACTGCCTGTTAAGTCTTTTAACTTTTCCACATTCTCCAGCACTGCAAGCTCTTTGTTTAATTCTTCATCTTCATTCGAACTTTTAATTTGTGCTTCATCAATTTCATTAACCTGGAACCTCAAAAAATCAATTTGTTCGGCGGTTTTTTCGGCAGAATTTCTAAGAGTTTCCAGTTTTGCAATCAAATCTTTGTACGAAAGATAATCTTTTCTGTACTTTTCCAGAATTTCTCCGCAAGTATTTTTTGCATATGCATCTAAGAGAAGTATGTGATATTTTGGCTGCAAAAATGAATATGTTTGGTGCTGCGAATGCACATCAATGAAAAGCTCCCGAAAATGCCGCATAAAATCCTGGTTAACAAGACAACCGTTGATTCTTGAACGCGAGCCCGTTTTGGTAATTTCTCTTGATAATATGATTTCATCGCCGCAGTTATCAATTCCGTTATCTTCAAAGATTTGGGATAAATCCTGTTTTTTATTAAGAATTGTAAGTTCTATAATAGCTTTATCGGCATCCCCTTTAATAACTTCTTTTCCGGCTTTCGCACCGAATGCAATATCTATTGCATTGATAAGAATACTTTTTCCTGCACCTGTTTCACCGGTTATAATATTTAATCCCTGTGCAAAATCGAGTTCCAGCTCATCAATTAATATATAATTTTTTATCAGAATTTTCGATAACATATCTTATTATTCTATTCCTCCGGATTATCATCCTCTTCGCTGTAATCATCATCTTCTTCATCATAATCTTCATCTATAGAATCGTCAAACTCATCCTCTTCCAATGTTTCTTCATCCTCTAAATCGTCAGGCTCATTTTCATCCTGAGTATCTTCGAAATCTTCCATAACTTCGGGCGTATATTCTTCAACATTAGTTTGTGGTTTAATCGGTTCATTTTTGTTCAATTTTTCCTGAATATACTTTAATTCCTGTCTGACAACTTTTTTAGAGAAAGTCAGAGTATGAGGATTGCTGAGCGCAAGTTCAAGGTTGTCGCTATATTGTTCAGAATTGCCTATATACTTGTAAACCCGCGCCAGGCAGTAATATAAGTCGCCGTTATCATCATTCATTAATCTGGCATGTAAAATTTCCAATATTTCATCGGTATCACCTGCTTTTAAACAAATTTTTGTCAACAGCTTGTAAGCTTCTATATCAAGCGAGTTATATTGAATAGTTTTTAAAAGATAATCTTTTGCTTCTTCCAAATTGCCGTTTTTAAAAGCTATAGAACCGAGATTGAAATAAGCCCAGCTGTAGTCCGGAGAAATTTCCAGAACTTTATTATAACTGTCAACGGCAAAGTTTGTTAAACCGTCATTCTGGTATATATATCCGAGGTAAAAGTATGCATACACATCTTTTGGGTTGATAGATACGGCTTTTTGAAAATTATCCAGCGCAAGATTTTTTTCGTCTTTGTTATAATAGCAAACTCCTAAATTGAAATAACAATTCCCGTCATCAGGATCGGTTTCAATCACTTTTCTGAAAGCTTCTATCGCCTTATCCCACTCTTTAAGCTCTACGAGCACATCACCGAGGTTGTAGTAAAAATCTTCTTGCGGCGAAAGCTCTACGGCTTTTTGATAGTAATCACGCGCTTCCGTAATCTTTTTTAGTTTTTCGCTGACAATACCGAGGTTATAATAAATTTCGGCATCGGACGGAAAATATTTAAGCAAATATTTCAGATTTCCTTCAGCTTCCTCATTAAAACCGTTATTAACAAGAAGAATTGATAACTCTCTCCTTGCCTGAAAATTTGAAGGATCATTTTTTAAAGTATTTTGCAGTGATTCGATATCATTACCCATACAACAATTATAGCATAACAGCTCTGCATTTGAAGAGCGGAGAAAACGTTAACATGCAGTCTCTTTATCACAAAAACCTATTTACATTCCGGCGTTCTTGTGTTGTAATTATAGCACAAGCAGATTATAGGCAGCAGATTTATGAAGAAAATTTTTATACTGGTTTTGTTGATGAGCTTTTTGATTACTCCTCAGGCTTTGGCTAAGGATAAAAATAATGCTTCACAAAATACGCTTGAATATATGAATCTCACCTGGTGGAAAAGATTTGGAGATGAAAATTTAAATAATAATCTCTTAAAACTTTATGAAAAAAATTATGATTTAAAAAATGCGGCACTAAAAGTTCAAGAAAATGAAAAAATAGTTAAAATGCAATTTGCAAATGAACTTCCGCAACTAACGTTTTCCGGAGATTTATCAAGAGATTTAAGAGGACCATACCAGCAATACGGAAATATGAGAATTCCGCCATACTCTCAATATAATTATCTTTTACCGCTGACGGCTTCATACGAAGTTGATATCTGGGGTACAAACAGATTAAAAACCAAAAGTGTAAAAGAGCAGCTGGAAATGGTTAAACAGGCTGAGCGTGCTACATATATTGCGCTGACTTCTGATTTTGCGTCTGACTATTTTAATCTTATTAAGACGGATGAATTTTTGAGAATTCAAGAAGAGCTTATAAAAGCGCAGGAAGATATTATTTCTAAAACTAACGATAAATACTCAATCGGGCTTTGTTCAATAAATGAATTACTGGCAGAAGAAAGAACGCTTACAACATTGCGCGAAGAGAAAAACAGACATGTTAAAACACAGGAAACACTTTTGAACACTCTCAGGGCTTATCTTACCCAGACAGGCGGCGAGATTGAAAGAAACAAATATGACAATGTCGTATTACTGAGCGGAATTCCCGAAACTTATACAACAGAGATTGTTTCAAACCGCCCTGATTTTTTGCAGGAAGAAGCAAATATCAGAAGAGTCGGGTTTGATGTAAGAGTTGCAAAAAGAGAATTTTTACCTAAATTTATAATATACGGACAGATAGGCTTAAATGCATACCACCTTGATACATTGTTTAATTCCGTATCTCAATTCTTTAATGCAGGTGTCCTGCCTTCAGTAGATTTATTCTCCGGCGGGAGAAAAATTGCTCTCTGGAAATTAAGAAAATTGGAATATCAGGAAGCTTTAAACAGTTATCAAAAAACGATACTTGAAGCAATCAAAGAAATAAATAACGGGCTTGTTGAATATAAAACCGCAGCAGAAAATTATAAAGAAAGTGCTGACAGGACGGCTTTGCAATACCAAACTTTTAACCTTGTAAAAGATAAACATCAAATAGGCGCTGCAAGTGATTTGGAAGTTTTGTATGCAAACGAAATTTATTTGATGATGAAAAAGGAAGAGGTTTCAAATAAAATTAACTCTTTGATTTCTGTTATCGGATTATACAAAACTGTCGGCGGTCTGGATCTATACACAATCAACAATTACGATAATATATAATTTGTTTTTAAGTTTTTCGTATTGACAGGGGGGGGTAAATGGGGGTAAATATATTGGACTAGTGATTAGTGAATAGTGAATAGAGGTTAAAGGGGGTAAATGGATTTTATTAGTGACTAAGTGATTAAGTGACTGAGTGACTAAGAGGGTAAATGGATGGTAAGCGTGAAGAGTGAAGGGGGAAGGGTGATTTAAAACAGTTTTTGCGCACTCCTTCCCTATATGAGGGAAGGTTGGGATGGGTGATAATTAGTGAAGGGTGAAGCGGGGGTAAATGGATTGGACTAGTGAATAGTGAGTAGGGGAGTAGTCGTGAAGAGTGAAGAGTGAAGGGTGAGGGGTGAATATTTGGATTGATAACCTAACTCCCTCCCTAAAAGAGTAATTTGTAGGTTGGGCATTCTTGCCCAACAATAACTTTAAAAGTGACTTAATGTCATTGCGAGGAGCAAAAGCGACGAAGCAATCCAGGACCCCTCACCCGAATTTCTAAGCTCGCACAGCTCGCAAAGAAATTCTTCCCTCTCCCACAAGGGGCGAGGGGAAGAAACCAACCAGCCCGAAACATTTACCCCTCCCACAAGGGGCGAGGGGAAGAAACCAACCAGCCCGAAACATTTACCCCTCCCACAAGGGGCGAGGGGAAGAAACCAACCA
>CALUVJ010000069.1 GCA_944324195.1 Candidatus Gastranaerophilales bacterium | reverse complement strand
ATGACTACCAATGTCACCCGACAAGTCAAAGCTAAAAATGTCATTGCGAGGAGCGAATGCGACGAAGCAATCCAGTGGACTGCCGCGAAAATCAAAGATTTTCTCGCAGTGACAGGAAAAGTTAAAAATGTCATCCCGAACTTGGTTCGGGATCTTACCAAAAATCAAGTAGAACACCAAGCCGGCAAGATGCTGAAACGAGTTCAGCATGACAAATGACAACCGACGTCACTCAACAAGTCATAGTTGCAAAAAAGGGGGCGGACTTTTTCAAAGTCCGCCCCCTTTTTGTTTATTTTCATTATTCTTTAGTAAATTCCGCATCAATTACATCATCGTCTTTTTTATCAGATGTTGTTTCGCTGCCTGCCGAATTTGCTTCACTGTTGGCATTGCCGTCTTTTTGAACAGCTTCGTAAGCCTTTTGAGAAATTGCAAACATTGTTTGCTGCAAATCTTCTGACAATTTTTTCAATTCATCAACTGATTTGTTTTCATCAAGGGCTTTTTGAAGAGCTTCTCGGTGTTCGGTTAATTTCTTAACATCCTCATCAGAGATTTTACCTTCAAAGTCTTTTACGATTCTTTCGGAAGAAGCAATCAATGAGTTAGCATTGTTCTTAATTTCGGCTTCTTCTTTTTTCTTCTTATCAGCGGTTGCGTTAGCTTCTGCTTCTTTAACCATCTTATCGATATCAGCTTCGGAAAGGTTAGAAGAGTTTGTAATTGTAATCTTCTGTTCTTTTCCGGTAGCTTTATCTTTTGCAGAAACGTTAACAATACCGTTAGCATCGATATCGAATGTAACTTCGATTTGCGGAACACCTCTCATCGCAGGTGCAATACCTTCAAGTCTGAACATACCTAATGACTTGTTATCAGAAGCCATTGGTCTTTCACCTTGAAGAACGTTAATATCTACAGCAGTCTGGTTGTTTTCTGCAGTTGAGAAAACCTGAGATTTACTTACAGGGATTGTGGTATTACGAGGAACAAGAGGAGTCATAACGCCGCCTAATGTTTCAATACCAAGTGTCAAAGGTGTTACATCAAGAAGAACGATATCTTTAACTTCACCTGCAAGTACACCTGCCTGAATTGCAGCACCAACCGCAACAACTTCATCAGGGTTTACTGATTGGTTAGGGTCTTTGCCTGTATAAGCTTTTACCAACTGTTGAACAGCAGGAATACGTGTAGAACCGCCTACCAATACAACTTCGTTAATATCATTTTTGCTTAAACCTGCATCGGATAATGCCTGTTCAACCGGTTTTTTACATCTTTCCAGAAGGTCGTGAGAAAGTTCTTCAAACTTAGCTCTTGTTAAAGATAATTCCAAATGTTTAGGGCCGTTAGCGTCAGCTGTAATATACGGTAAGTTAATAGAAGTTTCAAATACAGATGAGAGTTCGCATTTAGCTTTTTCAGCAGCTTCTTTAATACGCTGCATAGCCTGCTTATCACCTGTTAAGTCAATACCTTCCTGTTTCTTAAACTCGTCGCAAATCCAGTCGATAATCTTTTTATCAAAGTCGTCACCGCCTAAGTGAGTATCACCTGAAGTTGAAAGAACTTCGTGAACACCGTCGCCGATTTCAAGGATTGATACATCGAAAGTACCGCCGCCTAAGTCGAATACAAGAACTTTTTCCGATTTATCTTTTTCCAGACCGTAAGCAAGAGCAGCTGCCGTCGGTTCGTTTACGATACGTAAAACATCCAAACCTGCAATTTTACCTGCATCTTTTGTTGCTTGTCTTTGAGCATCATTAAAATATGCCGGAACTGTGATTACTGCGGAAGTAACTTTTTCGCCCAGATATGCACTCGCATCATCTGCTAATTTTCTCAAAATCATTGCAGAGATTTCTTGCGGAGTGTAATCTTTGCCGTCTATATTTTTCTTGTAATCCTCGCCCATATGTCTCTTAATAGAAGCGATTGTTCTGTCAGGGTTCAAAATAGCTTGTCTTTTAGCTAATTGTCCTACTAATCTTTCGCCGTTTTTAGTAAAACCAACAATAGAAGGAGTTGTTCTCATACCTTCTGCGTTAGCAATAACAGTCGGCTTTCCGCCTTCCATAACTGCTACGACTGAGTTTGTTGTACCTAAGTCAATACCAATTGTTTTTGCCATATTACTATCTTCCTTTCTTATTTTTTAAGTGAGTAGTGACTAGTGATTAGTGAATAGATTTTTTCTCACTAACCACTAGTCACTATTCACTAATAACATTAAACCACTATTTTTTAACAAACTTAAAAAAATAAACAAAAAATTAATATTTATGAATTTCCAAGTTGAATAAGCTGATTTACCGTATTTTCGTATTCAACTTTCTCGTCTGTTGATTGTTTCAGAAAACTATTTATATCATCCATCATTAAAATTGCTTTATCACAAACCGGGTCAGAGCCTTTGACATAAGCACCTATATTAATTAAATCTTCATTTTTTCTGTGTACTGCAAGCAAATTTCTCAAATTTCCGGCAGCTTCGCGGTGTTCTTTTGAAGTAACATCTCCCATAACCCTGCTCAATGATTGCAACACATCAATTGCCGGATAGTGGTTTTTATGCGCTAAATCTCTTGACAGCATTATATGGCCGTCTAATATACTTCTTGCCGTATCCGAAATAGGTTCGTTAAAATCATCACCTTCCACAAGTACTGTATACAATCCGGTAATTGTACCGAACTCATTTGTTCCGGCCCGTTCCATAAGTTTTGGCATAAGAGCAAATACGGAAGGTGTATAACCGCGTGTTGCAGGCGGCTCTCCGATTGCAAGCCCGACTTCTCTCTGTGCCATTGCAATACGGGTAATACTGTCCAGCATAAAAAGAACATCCAATCCTTTGTCTCTAAAATATTCCGCAATAGTAGTCGCAACAAATGCCGCCTTTATCTTTACTAACGACGGCTGGTCAGAAGTTGCAGCAACTACAATGGAACGCTTCATACCTTCTGCTCCGAGAATTTCTTCTATAAACTCTTTAACCTCGCGGCCGCGCTCGCCTATTAATGCAATTACGTTTAAATCTGCATAAGTATTTTTTGCCATCATACCAATTGTAGTACTTTTTCCGACACCGGAACCGGCAAAAATACCCATTCTCTGCCCTTTGCCCACCGTCATAAATCCGTCTACCGATTTTATACCGAGAGAAAGCGGCTCTGAAATCCGTTTTCTCTTCAAAGGATTTATTGCTTCTGCCATTGTTGAACGAAATTCATTAAAACTTATGTTTCCGAGCGTATCAATCGGACGTCCGAGACCGTCCAAAACACGTCCTATAAGTTGATTTCCTACCCCGACTTTCATTGGCGCACCCGTGTTTACTACAAGTGCTCCGGGGTGTATTCCGTCAGGCGATGCCAAAGGCATAAGAAGAATTTTGTCTTTTTTAAACCCCACAACCTCGGCCATTGTAGGAATATCATCATAATTGTTATAAATATAGCATAAATCACCGATTGAAGATTTTGGACCGTCTGATTCTATAGTAAGACCGATAATTTCAGTGATTTTTCCTATTTCTTTTATCGTCGGCGTTTTTTTTATTATATCCAGATATCTATTTTTATTCCATTCCATTATCTGCACCGGTAAGCATTTTTTCCGCTATTTCCGCTATCTGGACCGAAATCCGCGAATCCAGTCTTGTATTTGGAGTTTCTACTATTACTCCGTCCGAAGATAAAGAAGTATCTTCTAAAATCTTTAAAGTTTCAAGTTTCGGAATCTCTTCTCTAAACTTTGAAGCCAAATTATTTATATTATCAATAAGTGCGGGATTTACTATTATTGTAATATTCTCCTTGTCATTTAAAAGCTTTATTGCATCAAGAGTTATATCAAACAATACCTGTTCATCAAATTGCCGGTGACAAACTTTATCAGCTATTGCTATTACTAAATCCACAATATCGCGTGATGCGGAATCTATTATATTCTTTTTGAGTTCATAAGTGCTTGAAACTAAAATATCAAGAGACTTTAAACCTTCTGACGCGTCTTTTTGAAACTTGTAAAGTCCGTCCTGCTCCCCTTTCTTAAATCCCTCTTCATACGCCTGTTGTTTTATAGTTTCATATTCTTTTTCAGCTTTCTTTTTAGCATTTTCAATAATAGTTTCCGCTTCCGTATTTGCTGCCTGAACTACTACTTGAGATTTATTCTCGGCATTTTGAATAATTTGCTGGGCCTTTGCATCAGTCTCGGCTATAATTTTTTGAACTTTTGCCTGCTGGCGTGTTACATTAGTCTGCTCTATCGGCAGAACATAATTATCACCCATTTGAATTTCCTGAGATTTTATTCTGTTGCTACTCAATTAACTCATCCTCGACACTTGCACGCGTAATAGTAATTTCACCTGTTGCTTCCAGATTTCTGATTGAATTTACTATACCGGTTTGAGCTTCCTGAACCTCTTTTGCACGAACCGGTCCGAGATATTCCATATCATCCGTAAGCATTTGTCTGGCTCGCTCTGACATGTTTTTAAAGATTTTTTCTTTTATCTCGTCTTTTGTTCCTTTTAGAGCCAAAGCAAGCTGTTTTGTATCAATTTCTCTGAGAAGCCGCTGAATTGCTCTGTCATCAAGTATAATAATATCTTCAAATACAAACATTAAATCTCTGACTTCCTGAGCCATTTTTTGGTTTTCAATATCAAGCCATTCCATAATATTCTTTTCTGTACCTCTGTCGCAGCAGTTAAGAATATTTGCCAAAGATTCCACGCCGCCGGCATTGGAAAAATCCTGTACAAGAAGAGCAGAAAATTTACGTTCTACAATATCTTCTATCGTTGATAAAATTTCCGGATTTGTAGGTGTCATATCAGCAATTTTCATTGAAACGACAGCCTGTATATCAGGAGGTAAAAATGCCAAAACCTGCGCCGCAAGTTCCGGTCTCAAATATGCCAATATCAAAGCAAGCAGCTGCGGATTTTCTGAAGCAAATGTATTGGCGAGCTGCGACGGGTCTGCATCATTAAGAAAATAAAACGGGTTTGTATTAACCATGGAATTAACTTTTTCCAATAATTTTGAAGCTTCCGCCTCACCATATGTCTGTGAAAGAAGCTGTTTTGCATAGCTTACACCGCCCTGGGCTATATAATTTCTTGCCTGAAATACCGACTTAAATTCTACTAAAACTTCATTTAAATCCTCGTCAGAAATTTTCCCGAGGTTTGCAATATCAAGAGTTATCTGCTCCAACAAATCCTCATCTTTTATATTCTTTAATATCTCTGAAGCCGTTGTAGGACCTAATGCAATTAAAAGCGCGGCAACTTTCTGACTCGGTCGGGTCAGTGTTTTCTTCGCTTCTTCCTTTGCTTTTTTTATTTCTTCTATTCCCATTTATTTTATCCTTACTTATCGGGTGACATTGGTCGTCATTCCACGTTTGTTTTATTTTTCCCGGTCCCCCTCTGCTGACTTACTACAGGCCGGTTGCGTCGGGCGTTTTTAACTTTGATTTATCGGGTGACATTGATTGCCATTCCACGTTTGTTTTATTTTTTCAGGTCACCCTCTGCTGACTTTACTACAGGCCGGCTGCGTCGGGCGTTTTTAACTTTGACTTATCGGGTGACATTGGTCGTCATTTGTCATGCTGAACTCGTTTCAGCATCTTACCGGCTTGGTGTTATACTTGATTTTTGGTAAGATCCCGAAACAAGTTCGGGATGACATTTTTAACTTCCCTTGTCACTGCGAGAAAATCTTTTTTTAACTTTGACTTATTGTGTGACATTGTTTCGCGCTTTCCCCTCGCCCCTTGTGGGAGAGGGGGTAGGGGTGAGGGGTGACTGGATTGCTTCGTCGCATTCGCTCCTCGCAATGACATTAAGCTTGTAGTCTCACTTACCAACCCAATTCATTTACCCTCGCAATGACGTTGAACGAGTTATTGTCAGGTAAAACCTGACCTACAATTCTATTCACTACTCACTATTCACTAATCACTAGTTCAATCCATTTACCCCCTCTATTCACTACTCACTATTCACTAGTCACTAATCCCTGATAAACGATGTTATCAACTTGGCGGCATCTTCCGGTGAAGCCATTACGGCTTCGTTTAATTCATTAATATTTTGTTCTTTTTGAGATTTTATCTCTTTTTTGTTTATTTCTATTTTTGGCAAATCCTCCTCCGGTTCAGTATCTTCTATCCGCTCCGGAACTGTTTCTTCTTGCTGAATTATATGTTCTTGTTTCCTTGCGGAAGGCATTTTTGATATAAAGTTTTTGAGTATGTAAAGCGCAAAACATCCAAGAATAAGAACTACTACTAAAGGTATAACAGAAGATGTTATAAAGTAAAACATTTGTTCTTTTTGATACTGTTCAGCAAATGCTTCATTTGCTTGTTTATCTATCGTAGCACCTTCAAACTGTAATCCTGAAACAGAAATTACATCACCGCGTGAATAATCAACACCCGCCGCTGAAAGTACAAGATTTCTTAATTCTTCTTTTTCGGAATCCGTTAAGATTTTATTAACCGCAACCGCAATAGACAAACGCTTTACGGTTCCTGGTGCATAGACAACTTGTTTTACTTCTTTTGAAACACTGTAATTTACTGCGGTTTTTTGTTTTGAATAATTAAGATTTCTCTGATTTACGTTATTTGGGTTTGGTACATTATTAGGATTTTCATAAGTTTCAACTTCAGTCTGCGAACTTGTTACAACACCTTCGCCTTTATCATTAACAGGAATGTAACTTTCTATAGTTGCTTTTGCGGAATTAAAATCAATATCCGCATTTACCTGAACAGAAACATTACCCTTGCCAACTATTTTCTCTAAAACGTCTGATACTTTTTTAGCCGTATCTTTTTCTAAGTTAGATTTAAAACTTTCCATATCGGTAGAATTTTTGGAAGTTTCATCCGACAAACTATTACCGTTTTGGTCAGTTATAAATACTTGTTCAGCTGTCATTCTCGGAATAGCGTATGCAACTAAATTTTTAATTGCTTTTACTTGAGAACTCTTGATTTTATACCCAGGCTCCAAAACAAGCACAACTGAAGCAGTAGGTTTTTCATCATTGTCATCAAAAATTGAACGCTCAGGTTCGGCTAATTGTACACGTGCATATTTTACACCTTGAATTCGCTCTATGGAACGGGTAAGTTCACCTTGAAAAATTCTTTGTTTAGTTAATTTATTTTTAAAATCAGTAGACCCGAGCTGCATGTCATCAAGAAGCTCAAATCCGGTGTCGCCGTCTTTAATAAGATCATTTTCCGCAACAAAAACTCTCATATCATCACGAACATTTGAAGGTACAAGAATTGTTTTATGATCCTCAGACACTTTATACTGATAACCGTTTTTCTTCATACCTTCTACGATGCTCATAGCATTTACTTCGTTAAGGTCTGAATATAATACTACCCAATCCGGCTCCATTGCTTTTGATAAAAAAAACGTGGCAGCAACTATTGTCAAGATAATTAAAGCCAGCATTCCAAGCTTTTGATTACCGTCCAATCCGCTCCATAATTTTTTTACATCATTAGCCAGTAGTGCAAAATAATTATTTTCCATGTACTCCCCGCGCACAATTATTCAATATAATAATATCCTATCAAAAAAATCTTTTCAACTTGTAAATATTTATGAAGAAAACAGGTAAAAGAGATATTTTGAACTAAAAGTTATGTTCATAAGTATGTAGAAAACATGTAGAAAACTTTTAAGTTATGAACATTTATCTACATAAAAATGTTAAAAATTTTAGATGACGAAAAATTAATGTAGAAAACTTTAGACTTTTCTACATTAATCTACATACTTTTCTACATATTTTTGAACATAAAAAATTCAGTATTTATAATACTTTCAGATAGTTTTGAACAAATAATTCGAGCAGAAGAAGAAGATGATTAATTTATATATAATATTAATAATTATAATAATAAAGTTCAAATTGTTATTTAAAGTTGGGGGGGGGGTAAATGGATTGAACTAGTGAATAGTGACTAGTGAATAGAATTGTAGGTCAGGTTTTACCTGATCATAACTGGTTCAACGTCATTGCGAGGAGCGAATGCGACGAAGCAATCCAGAACCAAATTTGACAATTGAATAAAAATGGACTGCCACGAAAATCAAAGATTTTCTCGCAGTGACCGGGGAAGCAGTTGTGAAGAGTGAAGGGTGAGGGGTGAAGGGTGATTTAAAACAGTTCTGGTGTCTCCTTCCCTTTTGAGGGAGCGGATTTTCGGTAGGGCGATGCCGAGCGTTAGCGAGCAAGCCCGTAAGGTGTCGGAAAGCTGGGAACTTTCCGACACCCCGAATAATCTAAGACAAGGTTGGGATGGGTGATAATTGGTGAAGAGTGAAGCGGGGGTAAATGGATTGGGCTGGTAAGTGAAACTATAAGTAACTTAAAAAACATCCGGTGCTTTATTACTTTCTTTCGGGGGAAATTCCCCAATGAAGCTTATTTCTTAAAACGGAATAAAAACTGTCATCATTTAAAAATACAAGTAAAGCCTTTTGTTTAGACGCTTTTACGGAAATCTGTTTTACACATTCAGCAGTATCTGCACCGTCTATTGCAACTGAAAGAAGTTTATCACTGGTTTTTACCGTAATAATTTCATCAGAAGGTACAACAAGAGGACGTGCATTAAGCGTATGAGGACATATAGGAACAATAACAAGAGTATCTAATGTCGGGTATAAAACCGGTCCTCCTGCAGAAAGACCATATGCTGTTGAACCTGTAGGAGTCGATATAATAAGTCCGTCTGCTATATAATCACAGACAAATTTTTCATTAATTTCCAAATAAAATTTTGAAGTTCTGTAAGTATTACATCCTTTAATAACAAAATCATTTAAAGCAAGCGAATTTTCAGATTCAAGCATTAATCTTTCTTCCGTAGAATATTTTCCGTCAAGAACTTTTTGTACGGCATTATCAATTTCGCCTGTATCAGTCTGAGAAAGAAATCCCAATCTGCCAAGATTTATTCCCAAAACAGGGGTTTTAAAAGTTGAATAAAACCTTGCAGCTTTAAGTAATGTTCCGTCGCCTCCGATTACAAATGTAAAATTACCGTAATTTTCCATATTACTGATATCATAATCTTTAAAATCAACTTTTTTTTGTATAAGAGCTGTTTTTAAAGTTTCAAGAACATTACCGCATCCGGCTATTTTGTTATTATATACAATATTAATTTTCATACATCGGATTATATCATATAATATGGTTTTGTGATATAATAAGTTAAACATCGGGCGAGGAAAGATTTTATGATAGAAATGAAAGTAATGGGTATAGCATTAGATGTAAGAACAAATTCTCCAATAGTTGTTCTTCACGATTTAGATAACAGAAAGGCTCTTCCTATATGGATAGGTTCTGCAGAAGCAAGTGCAATAATAAGATGTATAGAGGGACTTGTTGTTGCACGGCCGATGACGCATGATTTAATAGCAAATATTATTGAAAAAACAGGATATAAGCTTGAAAAAATAGAGATTAATGATGTTGAAAAAGAAACTTATTACGCAACACTGTTTTTGGAAAAAGATGGTGAAATTCTTGAAATAGATGCCCGTCCTTCTGATGCTATTGCGATAGCTATGAGAGCGGAAGCCCCTATTTATGTGACGGCAAATGTTTTAATGAATGGTTCTGTATCGACTGATACTGCTAAAGATGAAGAAGAAGCACAAGAATTTAAAGATTTTATTCAAAATATAAAACCTTCAGATTTTGAAAAAATGATGAAAGGAAAACATCAGGAAAACGACCAATAATTGCTTTGAAAGTGACTAAGGGGGTAAATGGATTGGACTAGTGAATAGTGAATAGTGAGTAGTGAATAGAATTGTAGGTCAGGTTTTACCTGACCA
>CALUVJ010000068.1 GCA_944324195.1 Candidatus Gastranaerophilales bacterium | reverse complement strand
GATTGCGGCGTTGCGTCCTCGATAGTCAACCTTGCCGGCACAAAGGTTGACATGCCGGTTAAACTTTCCGAACTCAACCCGTTGAATATAACATCACCTCCGGAACTGGCTGTCGGAACCTCATACTCTTTGTATGATACAAAAGCTGCATCGTTCGTTGCACAGGGCGGTGAAACTGTTACTGTTTTCTACAACCCGCGCTGCAGAGGCTCACTTAATGAAGTTGTTCAGGCAAACTTCCCTAATATGATGTGTGTCAACTTTGTTTATGACCTTAACGGTAACAAAGGACCGAACACTGTCGGAAAGGATATGGGCTTTATAACAGCTTTTTATCCTTATGATGTTAAAGTTGTTGCACCATACCCGTACATCAGAGATTTAAGCCAAAAATACGCACAAAAAGACGCAGCATCCGCTTGTACTAAAGAGGATAGTGAATATAGACTTGCCAATGTTGAAGAAATGGCATCAATGTTTACGAACCTGAAACTGGTTTCTGACAATGAAACTCTCGACAACAGAGGCGGGAATTCGGTTTACTGGACGTCATCCCTAACCACGTATAATAATGCAAAACGTGCATGGTACTTCTATTTCGGTGCAGGATACGCAAATGTTTGGCGTTCTTTGACAGAACCGATGAGCATCAGATGTGTTAAACGATAAAACGATAATACATTATAAATATTTCGTTTTTTTATCCTTTCTTGCGGTGAATTGACACCGCATTTTTTTGCCTTTACAGCGTAGATCCATTAAAAAAGCGGGGATTCAAAACCCCGCCTTTGAGGCTCCTGGCAGATTTTATGTGCCAAAATAATTTTTCAAATCTATTGTCAAATTTTTATTCTTACAATATTTTTTAAGTTTTGCAATCGCACGGTTTTCAATCTGACGAATTCTTTCTCTGGATACACCATACTGGGTTCCGATTTCATCAAGGGTTTTATGAACCCCGTTATTATCAATACCAAAGCGCATAATCAACACATCGCGCTCTTTAGGGCTAAGAACCGTCAACATTTTTTTTATGTCGACAAAAAGATTTTCCTGTGAAACCTTGCTATCCGGCGCAATAGAATCCTCATCCACAATAAAATCTGCAATTTTTGCGTTATCGTCCTTGGAAGTTGTAGCAGGTGTATCCATACTAATCGTCGTTTGCGCTGATTTGATTATCTCAGATAATTTTGTTTCGGACATTCCGAGTCTGTGAGCGATTTCCTGTTTAGTCGGAGTATGACCGAGTTCCGTTGTAAGGTCAATGGTTACACGTCTTATACGACTAAGAGATTCAATCATGTGAATAGGCAGTCTGATTAATCGTGCCTTATCGGCGATAGCTCTCGTTATTGCCTGTTGAATCCACCAGGTTGCATAAGTTGAAAATTTATACCCTTTTGTATAATCAAACCTGTCGGCAGCCTTCATCAACCCGACGTTGCCTTCCTGAATTAAATCAAGGAATGAAAGCCCTCTGCCGATATATTTTTTGGCGATACTGACAACAAGGCGCAGGTTCGCATTCACCAGCATATTTTTAGAAAATTTATCATTTTTCTCTTGAATTTTTTGAGCAAGTTTAAGCTCATCTTCTGCAGAAAGCAACGGGATTTTACCTATCTGATGCAAATAAATTTTAACGTTGTCGTCAGCATTAACGCTTGCAAAACTTTCAGAATTTTTCGGCTCCTCAAGTGATTCAAGAACTTCATCTTCATCAGTGTCAAGCTCTTCTTCCTGAAGGCTGTGGAAATCCACATCTTCATCTGAAATATCATCTGTAATAAATTGAAATTGTTCAAGTTCTTTCTTCATGTTTATCTCCGTTTTACCCGTTAAAAAGTAAATGTAGTTATTTTTTCAGTTTTTGTCTTACAGTTTCAAAAATAATTGCGCTCAGGGCATTTGAAACGTTAAGCGAGTTAAAATCTTTAAGCATAGGGATTTTAACCACATAATCCGAAGCCTTCAACAAAGATTTAGACACTCCGGCATGCTCTGCCCCCATTATTATAGCAAAATTCATGTTATTATAATCTACATCAAAATAATTATCTTTCGCGCTTGCATCCGTTGCAATTATCCACCAGTCGGATTCCTTCATTTTCTGAACGGCGTTTACAAGGCTGTTAACTTTGATAATCGGAATATGGTTAACCGCACCGGCACTGATTTTTTCAACGACAGAATTTACCTGAACATTGCGTCTTGAAGGAATTATAACAGCTTCCACACCCGCACAGACGCATGTTCTTATGATTGCCCCGAGATTGTGAACATCTTCCACACCGTCCAGAATTACAACCGAAGAATTTTGATGAGGTTTTTCAAGGAAATCCTCAAGTTCCATATACTCAATCGGTGATACAAAGGCAATAACCCCCTGATGATTAAATTCATCATAAGGCTGAAATTTTTCTCTGCCGGCGAACTGAAATACGATACCCTTTTCGCGTGCAAGCTCTTTTATTTTATTTAATTTACTATCGCTGTGAATACTTTTCGAGATAATAATTTTGTTGATTTCTCTATCAGAAATCAAAGCCTCTGTAACCGAATTTTTACCGTAAATTACATCACCGGACATGGTTTTGAAACCTCAAGCATTCTGTCAATACACTTAACGGCTTTTCTTGAAATTTCTTCATCAACAGTAATTTCATACTGTTCATAAATTAAAGCGTTATAAATATCCGTTAAGGTATGCCATTTCATATTCGGACAAATTATATTATCCTTAATAAGTATAAACTGTTTTTCCGGGATATCGCGCTGCAATCTGTCAACAACACCTTTTTCTGTCGCGATGATGAAAGTTCTGGCATGACTTTTTTGTGCGTATTCCATAATACCTGTTGTGCTGCCAACGTAATCGGCAAGTTCTGTTACAGACTGGTGGCATTCAGGATGAGCCAGAACAAGCGCATCAGGATACATTGCACGCGCATTAATCACATCTTCCGGTTTTATACGCAGGTGAGTCGGACAGAAACCCGGGAAGGTTATCACTTCGACTCCGTTTAGCTGTGCTTCAATCCACTTGCCAAGATAGGTATCCGGTAAGAATAATATTTTTTCAGCACCCATGCTTTTTACAACACGCAGTGCATTTGAGCTTGTAACGCACATGTCACATTCGGATTTAACTTCTGCCGTTGAATTAATATAGCAAACCGCCGGAACTCCCGGATATTTTGCTTTAAATTCCCTTAGCTGCTGCAGATTAATCATATCAGCCATAAGACAGCCGGACTCCCTTCTCGGAAGCAAAACTTTTTTATCAGGGGACAACATTTTAGCGGTCTGCGCCATAAAATATACGCCCGCAAAAATTATCATATCCGCGTCAGTCTTTGCAGCCTGCTGGCTTAAATACAAAGAATCACCCACAAAATCCGCTACTTCATCAACTTCAATATTTTGATAACAATGCGCTAAGATTACCGCATTTTTTTCTTTTTTTAAAATATTTATTTTTTCAATCAGTTCGTTCACCGACAGAATACTCCTATATTAAAAGCAGTTCTCCGCCACTTCCGCCCCGCTGAACCGCGGGTCGCGCGTTTCCCTCTCGAAAAACAGTTCACTGGACTGTTTTTCTCGGCAGAGTGCTGTCTAATACGTCGCTCAAAAGTTTCGTGATACGAAACTTTCTCGGACACTTGTACTTATTACACTATATTTTAGTATAAAAACAAAAAATTAACCAATATTTTTATATATTTTTTATAAAAATCTCATTCATTCAATGTAAATTATTGTATATACTTTGATTTTTAAGGAATTTGTGTTTAAAATGGTAAAGTGGAGAAGCAGAAAAAATGAGTATGAATAGTTTATTAAGCGGTTTAGGACTCGGAAATAGAGAGAAAATTTATGTTTCCGTGACACAATCAACAGGTATGGAAGTTTTTCAGGTCGATGAAAAATCTGGCCATATTACTAAATATGCCAACAAACATCTGGCATACGATGACAGTACAAAAGAAATTACTGACCTGGAAAAATTCAGAGAAACATTTCTGGAACTTTTAACAGAACTCGGTATAAAGCCAAACTGTAATGTAGTGTTAAACCTTCCGACAGTTTTACTTGGAACACGTGAATTGCCGACAATGCTGGAAGATCCGGCGATTGGTCAATCGGTACTGGCTGAAATCGAGAGTTCTTATGTATTTTCAAGATACACACCTATCTTTGACTGGAAAGATTTTAACACCGGTAAAAATGCAGGCATGAGAAATATCTTCTACTGCGCATTGCAAGATAATATTATCTCAAAAATCACAGAACTTTTAAAAGAAGTCGGCGCAAAAATTATTGATATCCAAACTTCTTATACAACAATTCTGAACGGTCTTGCAAGAACAACATTAATTGAAAAACAATTGCAGCCGGAAGAAACCTGGAACCTGATGATAGTTAACAATGGCGGTTACGCTATATTTGCAATGAATGCCGACAAGATTGTCGATTTTGTTCAGGAAGATATGCCGTTAATGGAAGAACGCTCTGATGATATTTACAACGCCATTGCTTCCACTGCGGAATTAACTCTTTTGGGTTTTCAGGCAAAATCCCTCGTTATTGTTTCTGAAAGCGACATGGTCAGTGCAGAAGAACTTGCTACTTCTCTGACATCAAGCGGCTCCCTTTCTTATCAGGATGTTGTCTTTATTGATGATAACCTCTATAGAAAAGATGAATTTTTACCGCTTGCACCGACAGTTGATCCTAAATATAAACTTAAACCTTCCCTGAAAACTCTCGGTATGCTTCAAGGACAAAAATATCCGGTAATTGCTAAATTCGATTTCCTTAAAGTTACTCCTAAAGCAAACTATGATAACGAGATAGTCAGATTTAACATCGGGGATCATATTTTTGAAATAACGCCAAATTCGGCAAAACTATATTCTATAATATTTGCGGCAGTATTGCTTATAATACTCCTTCCGTTATTCTTTGTCCTGCCGGTTTTAAACAAACCTTTCAGCGACAAGATAACCGCACTGGAAACTCAAATAAATGAACTGGATAAGCAAATCACAGACCTTAACGCTTCCGATAGTTCTACAAAATTTGATCCTACAGAAGAAGTTAAAAATGTTCTTTCTAACAACAGAACAAAACTGCTTTCATACATTACAATAGGTGAAGTAATACCGAGAAAACTCTGGATTACTTACTATAAGACCCACTCAAAAGACAAAATTATTATAACCGGCGTAAGCGCAAGTATTGATGATATAAACAGCTTCTACAAAAATATTAACAATGCTCTTCCAAATAGTAAACTCCAGCTGAAAAACATGGAAATGAATAATACTACAGAAGAAGACGCAGCTGTAGCAGAAGCAAAATATTACGACTTCGTTATAACTAACGATGAAAATTATCCGCCTCAAACCGAAACCATTGAGGCAGATGATGACAAAAAAGGCACTAAAAATACAAAGAAGAAAAAGTAAAAAGGGTTACTAATAATGAATATGGAAGTAATTAAAAAATATTTAGATATGTTTAAAATTGCGCTTATAATAGTTGTAGTAACAATTGCAGCGTCAATATTTCTTATGACCAAAATAATTCCGGAAACTATTGCATACTTTGGCAACAGCACTAAATACTCCGAAACTGAAAGCAAACTTGCAGCTAAAAAAGCAGAGCTTGAAACTGCTAAAAAGAATAAAGCCAGAGAAGAAGCACGGGCTAAAGAAGGTATTGAGGTCAAAGCTTTCTATAAAAATACCAACGGTATCGGCAATTCAACAGCTGATATTATGGCAGGCGAAATTCAGGAAATTAACGACCTTATAAAATTCTACGGAATAAAAATGTATAAGGTCAATTACACTTATGACCCTGCCGATGATATCTTCTATAAAGAAAAGAAAGATGATTATGCTGTTTGCAGGATGAATGTAGAACTTTTTGCAACTTACATGAAGTTCCAAAGTTTTATGAAAGATCTTTATAAACACGAACACTTCCTTGACATTCAATCAATAGAAGTGAACCCGTACAAAAAGGATAAATCAATTTTACATATCAAAATGGACTTAAGCCTGTATGCGGAAAAAGACCCGAATGCAGGAGCAAGCAGAGAAGTTCCGCCATCATCTAAAAGCGACAATGGCTCCTCAGGTGATGATTTAAATCTTGATTTAAGTTTTTAGACTAAACCAAATATAGCTGACCATTAAGGTCCAAAACTCTGAAAATCAATCCCGAAAAACATTTCGGGATTTTTTGTGCAATTTTCACAAAAATTCGTTTCCAAAACCATTTTCTGAGAGAAATCCGCCAGTGTCGAACCGCATCTGCCGCGGTGATCATTTGCCAGAAACGGACATACATAAACGCCGTTAACGGTTAAAATTCTGCCGTATTCACAGTCCAAACTTTTCCATTCGTCGTATTCGGGCTCACCTTCATTATTTTTATCAATATAACGGTTAATTTTTACATGGCTCGGCTCAACATCATATTCAACTTTATTGCACAGTTCCATAACCTTCTGCCTCAATAAGTCCGGTGCCTCATTATAAAAGTTTGTAACAGAAATAATAGGGCTGAAACCGTATTTTGCAAGCGCTTTAACAGCAGATAACGTTTGCCTGAAAGCCCCGCGGCAGCGAACCTCATCGTTTTTCAACTCATCAAAATGCGCAAGACTTAAAGTAATTATAATTTCATAATCGTTTTCGTCTTCAACATTTTTAAGAAACCTTGCTTTTTTCTCATTAATAAAAGAACCGTTAGTTATAATACAAACATTAGCGACTTTAAGACACAGCCTCAAAATAGTATTAAAATCCGGATGAGTCATCGGCTCGGCACCTGTAAGATAAATGCATTCCAAACCGGAATTGTGAACAAGCGCCAGATTTTCTTTAATACAATTTACACTTATAAAATCCTTCACATTTTTTGTCATCGGAAAATCAATATAGCAATGCTTGCAGCGCATATTACAATTTTTAGCACTCATTTCTATAAACAAATTTTTAAAAGCCTTCATCTGACAAACCGGCGCACGATAAATTGATGTACTCATTTTTAACTCCTCTTCTGATACCATTATTCTACAAACTCAAGAGGAGAATAAAATTGCCCGACACTCTAATTTACAACCAACCTATCGTTTTAAAGACGGCAAACCCTTATGAATTTCAGAAACAACATTATAATAAAATTCAATCTCCGAATCTGAAATACTATATAAAAATTCAATAAACTTTTCTCTTTTAACGTTTTTTGTCGCTTTCACATCAAGCCCAAATTCATCAAGGTTAATATTTAAAACCTGAGCTATTTTCAGAAAAGTTTCCAAAGAAGGCATATACGCACCATTTTCAATCCTGCATACATGTTTATCAGAAATTCCGATTTGTTCAGCCAGTTCCGCCTGTGTAAGTCCGGCATATTTCCTGAAAGTTTTAATTTTATTCGCAATAAATTCTTTATCCGTAAACATTTATACACTATTTTACATTTCAAAGAAAAGTAAATCACCCCGTATGTAAGTATAAATTACAATAATTGATGTAAGCGTAAAGAAATTGTTACAATAGACAACAATATCTTTTAATTAGTGTAATATATTATAAGGTGTTGCAAACATCACCTAAATTAAAATCTAAATGAATAAGGAAACAATGACCAAATTTTATAATCTGGAATTTTTAAGACTACTGGGCACAATAATAATTGTCCACCTTCATGTCTGGAGATTTTATGATTTTACCCCGGCGATAAGAGAACACTACTTTGCAATGGAAAAAGTTGCACATATAATAAAACATCTTGGGTCAAGTTACCTATGGGTAGAATTTTTCTATATTTTGTCCGGATTTTTGTTGATATACAGCCTGTCACATAAAGAAAATGTCGACTGGGTAAAAAACTCCCTGACACGTGCCAAACGACTTTTCTGGCCGATTGCGGTTTCTTTTGTATTAATGTTTATATTATCATTATTTGGTATTCTGAAATTCAACAAATACGACAATTTTATGACCCTGCTGCTTTTGCAGAAAAGCGGCCTGATGCACACCCCGCATGCCGGCAATAACCCTTTCTTATGGTTTATAGGACCGTTATTCTTTACAAACATATTTTATGCCTATATAAAAATCAATTTCAGCCGTAAAGCATTAAACCTTCTTTCTGCACTTTTGTTTTTCTTAGGGTACACGATACTGGTACATCAGGGTTTTCCCGCGATATCCAAGGTATACTTCAACTTTCTGCCGGTCGGGCTAATACGGGGGATTGCGGGATGCAGTGCAGGGATTGTACTATATAATTTCTGGGAATATTACCGGAAAAATATGAAAGCAAACAGTATCTCTTTAACAAAAAAGCTGTTTGTAACTGTGCTGGAAATTTATCTTTTAGGCTTTATAGTATATTACACACTGCTGCACAAGATTTCCTATGACAATCCGTTTCTCTTTGTAATCGCATTTATGGCAATAATATTTGTATTCGTAAACAAAGAGGGGTATCTTTCCGGTTTTTTGGATAAACCTCTTTTTTTAAAACTCGGGCGATATTCTTTTAATATTTACGTAATGCAGGCTATTGTGTTTGCAGTCTTATCGTGGGCAGTAAATAAATACACTATCGACAATATAGATTTCAACAACACAATTATTTTTTATTTGTACCCTGTTATTTTAATTAGTCTTTCAGTCATTCTGGGAATAATAAATTATCATATATGTGAACTTATTAACCGGCGTCAGCAAAAAGCTATGTAGTTTTACGCCACGGCTCGTCCGGTATAATGTATTTAACTTTCTTATAGCAGCTTCCGTCCTCAAGCACTTTGCTGTCAAGAACCTCCAGCCGCGAACCTCTCGGGAACACACATTCTGCGCCCCAGTTATCCAGTTTGCCGTCAACTATATCGCCGGAATGCGAAACACGTGCACCTTTATCCACAAATATTTCCATTGTCACGCCGCGTCCCTCATAACCTTTATAAACATCCGAATATTCCGTTCCGCCCGCGGCATAAGCATATTCCGGCATCGTTATAATATCGCCCTTTTTAGCGTCAAAAAGCTTTTTATATAACTTCGCATCATTTTCCATAAACGGCGGCTTTTCACCAATACAGCGATAAACCGTCACAGGTTCTGCCGTTGGCTTCAATCGTTTAAACTGAATATCAGAGTGCCTTATAACATCCTTTATCATTAAACTTCCGTCACCAACCGCAAACGCAGGCGCGTCAAACCCGTAATTAACCCTGCCTTTAACAAAAAGATAATTAAAACTGTTAAACTGCCCGTGATTTTCAACAACGCGGTAAGGATAAGGCCTCAAAGCACCCTCGCTTTGCATTTTCGCCCAATACTGATGACAAAACGGAACTCTATCAGGATTTTTAGCCATTGCCTCTGCGCGCCGTGCCTGATTTGGCGTCAATTCAACCGGTGGCGGCGTGTAACTCCTTGCCCACTTCTTTACTTTTCCTATCGCATTTTCTATGCCGCTGCGCGACAGTAAATATGATACCTTTTGACCAAATTTTACTGATATAACCATTTTTTCCCCTTTAATAAATATTCCCCGTATTTATATAAAGTATTTTGGTCTGAAAAATTTGCCATGAAAAAAGCGCGGTGTTAAAAATCCGCGCTTTTGTAAATATTTAACGAAAACCTATTCTTCAACAGTTTCTTCAACAACTTCTTCAATGTGGTCTTTGAGGATTTCAGAAGCTGTAACAACTACTGCCAATTCGGTTTTAACTTTTGAAGTCAATTTGATTAACATAGTGTATTCACCAACTTTATTGATTGGGGCGTTAAGTGAAACATTTTTTCTGTCAACTTCAATACCTGCTTTTTCAGCCAATTCTTCGGTTAATTTTTTAGTTGTAATTGTACCGAATAATTTACCGGATTCACCGGCTTTAGCAGAAAGTTCCAATTTGCCGAATTTTTCAATTTTTTC